>DATAQP010000290.1:0-15949 GCA_036264595.1 Allostellaceae bacterium | reverse complement strand
ACCCGCCGGTGATCTCCAAGAAGATCACCGTGACGATCGTCTGAGCGGCGCGCCGCTGGCGCTTCTTGCCTAGCGCTTCTTGCCGACCAATTTCGACCGCGCCGGAGCGAAGCGTGCGGTTGCCGGCGCGGCCGTGGGGCGTGTGTCGTCGACGCTCGGCGACCGCGTCGCCGCGGGATCGAAGGCGACGTTGATCTCGAGCACCGAGGTGTCGCTCTGGCGCGCGAAATTGACGCGCAGGAAGTCCTCCTTCACCGCGACGTATTTCCCGATCACGGCGAGCAGGTCGCGCTGGAGCGCGGGAAGGAAGCTTGGCGCGTCGCGGCTGGCGCGCTCGTGCGACAGCACGATCTGCAGACGCTCCTTGGCGATGCCGGCGGTGGAGGCGGCCGGCTGGCGGCGGCCGAGGAAGAAAGCGAGGATGCCCATCACGCCCTGCCGAAAATAGTGCGGAACAGGCTGCGCCGCTCCGGCCGGAGGAAGCGCAGCTCGCGGGTTTCGCCGAGCAGCCGCGCGACGGCGTCGTCATAGGCGCGGCCGGCCGGACTCTCGGTGTCGAGGATGACCGGCGTGCCGGTATTGGAGGCGCGCAGCACCGTCTCCGATTCCGGAATGATGCCGAGCAGCGGCACCGAGAGGATCTCCTTGACGTCCTCGACAGTCAGCATCTCGCCGCGCGCGACGCGCTCGGCCGAGTAGCGGGTGAGCAGGAGATGCTCGGCGACCGGCTTCTCGTTACGCTCGGCGCGGCGCGATTTCGACGCCAGCAGGCCGATGATGCGATCACTGTCGCGCACCGAGGAGACCTCGGGGTTGGTGACGATGATGGCGCTGTCGGCGAAATAGAGCGCGGTCAGCGCGCCGTGCTCGATGCCGGCCGGGCTGTCGCAGATGATGTAGTCGAAGCTCTGCTTCAGCTCGTCGATGATGCGCGCCACGCCCTCGCGCTTCAGCGCGTCCTTGTCGCGCGTCTGCGACGTCGGGAAGAC
This sequence comes from Allostellaceae bacterium, assembly GCA_036264595.1. Taxonomy (GTDB): domain Bacteria; phylum Pseudomonadota; class Alphaproteobacteria; order ATCC43930; family CGMCC-115725; genus URHD0088. The sequence goes on along the minus strand of DATAQP010000290.1, from coordinate 14,960 downwards.
GTAGAGATTGTCGAGGCGCTTGTCGCGGATCAGCGCCTGGTTGAGCTTGGCATCGCCGTTGATGACGTTGATGAAGTCAAAGACGACGCGGCGCTCGCATCCCATGATGAGGTCGAGATTGCGCAGACCGACGTCGAAATCGACGACCACCGTCTTCTTGTCGCGCTGGGCGAGCCCGGTGGCGAATGCGGCAGCGGTCGTCGTCTTGCCGACGCCGCCTTTGCCCGAGGTGACAACAACAACCTGTGCCAAGCGATCCCTCCTCACTACAAACCAGGCAGCGTCAACCGCTGCCCAGGACGACCATGCGCTGCTCCTGGAGGACGATTTGCACGCGCTGGCCGAGATGCGCGGGCGCGATGTCCTCGTGGATGAGGTAGCGGCCGGCGATGCTCACCAGCTCGGCCTCGAGCCGGCCGACGAAGATGCGGGCCGAGGCGTCGCCCGTCGCGCCGGCGATGGCCCGGCCGCGCAGCGCGCCATAGACGTGAATATGGCCGTCGGCGATGATCTCGGCGCCGGCGCTCACCGAGCGCACGACGATGATGTCGCCGCCCGGCGCATAGATCTGCGTGCCCGAGCGCACCGGCTCGGTGATGAGCAGCGACTTGGTCTGGGAAGCCGGGGCCGGCGCAGGCGTGGCACTCGCGCGACTCGGGATGGCAGCGGAGGCGGCCGCGGCAGCCGATCGCCGGCTCGTCGCCGGCGCGGTGAGCGTGCCGAGACCGGCCGCGAGCGCGGCGATCCGCTGCTCGGGATTGGCATTCTGCACGCCGACCGGAACCAGCGTCAGGCTGGCGAGGATCCGCTTCATCTCGAGAAATTCGCGCGTCTCGCTGAAGCCGCCGCTATCCTTGAGATCGAGCACGATGGGCGCGTTGGCGAAGAATTGCGGCGAGCGCGTGATCTGGTTTCGCAGCGTCTGCTCGAGCGATGCGCCGTTGACGCCGCCGACGCGCATCACCATCACCGTGAAGAGCGCGCCTTGCAGGATATTGTCAGTCATTCGCAGTCGGCATTCTTAACGGCACTCTCGAGCATCGAGTCGGCCGGCGAGGCGGGGGAGTGTCCCTAATCTTTTATCTGACTCGGCGCAACCGCTATTCGGCGAGTCAGAATTGTGTCAACGCGGCGTGGCGGAAATCCGCCTGTGCCAGCAGGGTTTAGGGGCCGCTGCCGTTGACACCGGCACGGCTTGTGCGCATCGTCACCGGCCAGCGAAAGGGCGATTCGCAGTGTCGAGTCGCGGTGCCGCCGATGGCGAGGGCGAACGATGATGGGCACGCGGCACCGCGCCGGCGAGATATTCGTCTGGCTGCTCGTCGCGATCTATGCGGTCGCCAGCCTGTTGCCGAGCTTCGCGCCGCGCGCGCTGTCGCTGGACGTTCAGCTCAGCCTCGTCGTCTTCCTGCCGCTCGCCTTCGCCCTTATCCATGGCGCGCTGCGCCATGGCATCGTGGTCTTCGCGATTCTCTGCTTCGTCGTCAGCAACGCGTTCGAGAATCTCGGCGTGCTGACCGGGTTTCCGTTCGGCCGCTATGTCTACACCGACGCGATGGGGCCGAAGCTGTTCGTCGTGCCATTGCTGATCGGCCCCGCCTATCTCGGCGCCGGCTATACGAGCTGGGTGCTGGCGAGCATCCTGCTCGGCGAGATCGACCGCGTGCCCGACCGGCTCGCGGTCGTCGCCGTTCCAATCGTCGCCGCCTTCATCATGGTCGGCTGGGATGTCTGTTTCGATCCCGGCTCATCGACGCTCGACCGCCTGTGGACCTGGCGGGATGGCGGCGGCTATTTCGGCGTGCCGCTGACCAACTATCTCGGCTGGTACCTCACCGTCTTCGTTTTCCTCTTCCTGTTCTCGCTCTATCGCGCGCGGCGACAAACCACCGACGCGACCCGGCTGAGCAGCACCTACTGGGCGCAGCCGGCCGTGCTTTTCCTCATCATGGCGCTCGTCTATGAGACGGACTACCTCGCCGGCTCGGACGTCACGCTGACCGACGCGACGGGCGCAACCTGGCGCTCGGCGGATATTCACGAGACGGCGGCGATCGTCAGCCTGTTCACCATGGTCTTCGTCGCCGTCACCTGCCTGCTCATTCTGGCGCGCCGGGCGCGCGGCTGAGGCGGCGTGTCTGTTCAGCCGTGCCGGGCGGCGCCGGCGAGGCAGCCGGCCAGGATCGTCCAGGCCGGTTTCGGTGCAAGGGCGGCGTCGAAGGGCAGCGGCCGCGGCGGCAAGCCGTCGGTGCGCCAGGTATTCTCGCCCGATTCGCGGCGCACCAGCCAGCTATGGCGGTCGGAGAGGCCCCAGGTGAAGACCGTGCGCACAGCCGGCTCGTCGAGCATGACATCGAGGAAGCGGCGATACTCGTCGGCGACCATGCGGTCGCGGCGAGCGATGTCGCCGGGCGCCGCGGCATCGACGACGTCGAGCTCGGTGATGGCCAGCTCGATGCCCATGCCGGCGACCTCGGCGATGAAGTCGCGCAGCTTCTTGGCCGAGAACGGCTTCATGCCGATCTCGAGATGGCCCTGGATGCCGAGCAGCTCGACGGGGACGCCGTCGCGCCTGAGCCGCTCGAGATGCTGCAGGATGACGCGCCGCTTGGTGTCGTCCGCCGGGCTGTCATATTCGATGCCGTATTCGTTGAGCAGCAGCCGGGCCGTCGGATCGGCTTGGCGCGCGGCATGGAAGGCGAGGTCGAGATAATGCGGGCCGACCTTGTCGACGAAGATCGCGCCGCGCAGCCCGTCGGCCCGGCCATGGGCAGGCTCGAACGGCTCGTTGACGACATCCCATAGCACCATGCGGCCGCGATAGCGCCCGGCCACTGCCGCGATGTGGCGAAGCACTTCCTGCTCGGCGATGGCGGCATTGGACAGCTCGCGAAACCAGCGCGGCGTCCTGTAGTACCAAAGGAGCGTGTGGCCGCGCATGGCGATGCCGTTCGCCGTGGCGAAATCGACGATGGCATCGGCCGGGGCGAAATCATATTTCCCCGGCGCATCGCAGATATTGCCCCATTTGAGCTCGTTCTCGGTGACCAGCGCGGCACATTCGCGGCGCACCAGGGCGGTGAAATCGTCGTCGGCGAGAACCTGGTCCGTCGCGATCGTGCTGCCATAGAGGAGGCCGTGCGCTGCCGCCGTCGTTCGCAGGGCCTCGCGCCCGGCCGCGGCGCCGGCCGGCCGGCCTGTCGTCGCGGCCACGGCCAGCGCGGCCAGACCGGCGATAACCCGCCGGCGGGTCGGAGCATCATCCCCCAGCGCCATCGAAGATCCTCGCACACACAATCGAGCCGCCGGAGCGGTCGGCGCACGAGGTCATTGTCGCTCAAGAACCTAGGTCGGATCAATGCCGCGGCGCACAAAAAGTGAGTCAAAGTTGCCGCAGTTGCCGCTTATGGCTGGTTTTAGGCAAGAACGGGCTTGCGCCCCGGCGAGCGAAACCGTAAAGCAGAATCAGGGAGGTAGCGACCTGGCCGGGCGCGCTCCCGCTTCGCGACAGCGCTCGCTGGCGAGCGCCGAGCGGAGACCACCGGCAATACCGAGGGGTTCCATCATGAAGAAGCTTATGTACATCACAGCCGCGGCCCTCCTGGTCGCCGGCCTTGCCGTCGCGCCCGCGTCCGCCCAGAGCACCATGAAGCCGGGCGCCACGACCTCGAAAAGTATGAAGAAGATGCCGATGAAGTCGCGTCACGCCAAGAGCTGCTACGACTATGCCTGGGATTCGCAGGCGCAGAAGGATTGCCTCGCCGGCAAGTCCGCCAAGCCGACGACGAAGAAGGCCTCGGCAAAGAAGTCGACGAAGAAAGCCGCCAAGAAGGCCTGAGCTTCGCTGGCATTACGCGCAGAACCCCCTCTCCGCCGGGAGGGGGTTCTTTTACGTCCCGCTTAGGCCTGCTCCGGGACTTCCCTGGGCCAGTCGACGGCGCCGTCATGGGTCACTGCGCCGCGATGGGCGGGGCCGACCGCGGCGGCGTATTTCTGCAAGAGACCCGAGAGGCGCGGCCGCGCCGGTTTCTGCCAGGCGGCGCGGCGGCGCGCCACCTCCTCCGCCGGCACCAGCCAGTCGATCGTCCCGGCATCGGCGTCGATCCGGATGGCGTCGCCGTCGGCGACCAGGGCCAGCGGACCGCCGAGCGCCGCCTCGGGCCCGGCATAGCCGATGCACATGCCGCGCGTCGCGCCCGAGAAGCGCCCGTCGGTGAGAAGCGCCACTTTCTCGCCCATGCCCTGGCCGTAGATCAAGGCAGTGACGCCGAGCATCTCGCGCATGCCCGGCCCGCCACGCGGCCCCTCGTAGCGGATGATGATGACGTCGCCTTCGCTATAGCGCCGCGCGGCGATCGTTCTCATGCAGCTTTCCTCGTCGTCGAAGACGCGCGCCCTCCCGGCGAAGACGCGGCTTTTCAGTCCGGCCACCTTGATGAGCGCACCATCCGGGCAGAGCGTGCCGGTGAGCACAGCGAGGCCGCCGGTCGGCAGCAGCGCATTCTCGAGCCGGCGCACCACCTGCCCGTCGGGCGCAGGTGCGCCGGCGACTGCCTGGGCGAGGCTCTCCCCGGTGACGGTCGAGCAGCGCCCGTCGATCAGCCCGCCGCGCAGCAATTCCTTGATGATGACCGGCACGCCGCCGATCTCGAAGACGTCGCGCGCGTGGAAACGGCCGCCGGGCCTGAGATCGCCGATCAGCGGCGTGCGCGCGCAGATGGCGGCGAAATCGGCGAGGGTGAATTCGATGCCGGCCTCGTGAGCGATGGCGGGAAGATGCAGCCCGGCATTGGTCGAGCCGCCGGTGGCAGCGACGATGGCGGCGGCGTTGGCGAGACTCTCGCGCGTCACCACATGGCGCGGCAGCGGCCCGCCGCGGCGCAGTATCGCCATAACCGTCTCGCCGGCGCGGCGCGCGATCGCCGGCCGCGCGGCATGGATTGCGGGCGGCATGCTCGATCCGGGCAGAGCGAGGCCAAGCGCCTCCGATACCATCGCCATGGTGTTGGCGGTGAACTGGCCGCCGCAGGCGCCGATGGTCGGCAGGCAGGCACGTTCCAGACCGGCGAGCTCGCCCTCCGCCATCGCCCCGGTCATCACCGCACCGACCGCCTCATAGCTGTCGAGCACGGAAACGTCGCGGCCCTGCCAGCGCCCGGGCAGCGCGCTGCCGCCGTAGACGAAGACGCCGGGAACGTTGCAGCGCACGATGCCCATCATGATGCCGGGCAGCGTCTTGTCGCAGCCGGCGAAACCGACGATGCCGTCATAGCAATGGCCGCGCATCACCGCCTCGATGCTGTCGGCGATGATCTCGCGCGAGATCAGGCTGAACTTCATGCCCTGGTGGTTCATCGCAATGCCATCGGAGACGGCGATGGTGGTGAACTCGCGCGGCGTGCCGCCCGCCGCCATCACCCCGTCCTTGGCATGCCGGGCCTGCGCCGCCAGCCCCATCGTGCAGGGCGTCACCTCGGATTCGGTCGAGACCACGCCGATGAAGGGCTTGGCCATCGCCGCGTCGTCGAGCCCCATGCCGCGCATGAAGGCGCGATGCGGCGTGCGGTCGAGCCCGTCGGTGGTGATGCGCGAACGCAGCCTTGGTGCGGTCATCGGTCTCTCCTTCGCCTGGGTATCTTACGCCGGGTTGGAGGAATTGTTTCGTATCGTCTACCGTGAGCCGGCGGCGGACAGGAGGACGATTTGGAGATCGCGGTGATCGGCGGCGGCAATGGCGCCTACGCGGCGGCCGCCGAGCTGAGCGAGAAGGGGCATCGCGTCCGGTTGTGGCGCCGCGACGCCGCAGGGCTCGCCGCCCTGCGCAAGGCCGGGGCGCTGACCCTGCGCGACGCCGACGGCACGCGCGCGGTGCGGCTCGCCCTCGTGAGCGACGAACTCGCCACCGTGCTGGCGGGCACCGCCCTGGTCGTCGTGCCGCTTCCTGCCTTCGCCCAGGAGAGCGTCGCCGCCGCGCTGGCGCCGTATCTCGCCGATGGCCAAATCGTCCTGCTGCCGCCCGGCAGCTTCGGCTCGCTCGTCATGGACCGCGTGCGGCGCCATCAAGGCAATCGCGTCGAGATCGCCTTCGCCGAGACCGGCACCTTGCCCTATCTCGCGCGCAAGCACGGGCCCTGCGAGATCGTCGTCTCGGGCCGCGCGACTCGCCTGCCTACAGGGGTCTATCCGGCGGCCCGCTCGGGCGAGGTTTTCGCCCTGCTGCGCCAGGCCTATCCGGCGATCGAGCCGCTTAGCGATGCGCTCGACGGCGCGCTGATAAATGCCGGGCCGATCATCCACCCGCCGCTCATTCTGATGAATGCCGGGCCGATCGAGCATTTTCGCCATTGGGACATCCATGCCGAAGGCACCCAGCCGGCGATCCGCCGCGTCACCGACGCGCTCGACGCCGAGCGCATTGCAACGCGGATCGCGCTCGGCTATGGCGCGCCGCATTTTCCGCTCGCAGACCACTACAGCACGAGCGGCGAGGAATGGATGTATGGCAGGCGCGCCCATGATAGGCTGGTCAAGAGCAGCGACTGGCGCGAGCATCTCGACCTCCTGACCCATCGCTACATGCGCGAGGACATCGCCTGCGGCCTCGCCTTTCTCGTTTCGGTGGCGGAATGGGCTGGCGTCCCCTGCCCGGTGGCGCAAGGGCTGCTGGCGCTCGGCTCGGCCGTCACCGGCGAGGATTTCCGCGCCACCGGCCGCACGCTGGAAAATCTCACCCTCGCCGCTCTCTCTCAAGCCGCGTTGCGCGAGCGGCTGCGGCGCGGCGAGGCGGCATGAGCCGGTCCTTGCCGCTTATCGCAATTGCCGGCGCCGGCCGCATGGGGCGCGGCCTCGCCCATGCCTTCGCCTATACCGGCCACCAAGTCCGGCTCATCGATCTCAAGCCGCGCGCGCCGGGAAGCTCGCCGCTCGATGCGGCGCGCGAAGAGATCGCGGCGACTATCGGGCTGATGCGGTGCATCGGCACGATCGACGATGCCCAGCTAGCGGCGATTCTCGCACGCATCTCATATCACAACGCCGATGCGGCGGATGCCGCCCTCGCCGAGGTCGATATCATCTTCGAGGGCGTGCCCGAGATCATGGCGGTGAAGGCGACGGCCTTCGCGCGCATCGGCGCAGCGGCGCGCCCGGACGCGCTGATCGCCTCGACGACCTCGACCTTTGCCGTCGACGAGCTCGCCGCCTTCATCCCCGGTCCGGCGCGCTTCCTCAACGCGCATTGGCTCAACCCAGCCTATCTCGTGCCGCTCGTCGAGGTGAGCCCCAGCGCCGCAACGGCGCCGGCGACGCTCGAGCTAGTGATGGCGGCGCTGCGCCGCGCCGGCAAGGTGCCGGTCAAATGCGCCGCCGCGCCCGGCTTCATCGTGCCGCGCATCCAGGCCCTGGCGATGAACGAGGCGGCGCGCATCGTCGCCGCGGGCGTCGCCACCGCCGAGGATGTCGACACCGCGACGCGCGTCGGGCTCGGCCTGCGCTTCGCCATCATCGGCCTCGTCGAGTTCATCGATTGGGGCGGCGGCGACATACTTTATTACGCCAGCAACTATCTGAAGGACGCGCTCGGCGACGGTCGCCATGCGCCGCCCGAGATCATCACCCGCAACATGCAGGAGGGCGCCACCGGCATGCGCGCCGGTCGCGGCTTCCACGACTGGTCCGGCCGCGACCTCGATTCCTATCGCAACGAGACGCTGACCCGCCTCGTCGGGTTGCTGCAGCATCTGGCGCTGATGCCGAAGCCGGAGTGAGCCCTCACGCGTTCTCGCGCAAGAGGTTGAGACCGCAGATATGGCCCCAGGTGAGGCACGGGCCGATCGTCGTGCCGGCGCCGACCGCCTTGCTGCCGATCGGGTTGGCCATGGCGACGCCGGCGCAATAGAGCCCGCCGATCACGCTGCCATCGGCGCGCAGCACCTGGCCGCGCTCGTTGGTGCGCGGCCCGCCCTTGGTGGTCAGGATGCCGCGATAGTAGGGCGCGGCATAGAAGGGCGGCTTCTCGATCGTGCCGAGCGCACCGTTGCGGTTGGGCCGCGTTGCGTCCGCGGTGTGGAACATCTCCCAGGCCGTCTCGCCGCGATGGAAATCTGCATCCTTGCCGTCGCGCACGAAGCCGTTGAAGCGCGCGACCGTGGCGGCCAGCGCCTCGGGAGCGAGATCGATCTTGGCGGCGAGCTCTTCGATGCTGCCGGCCTTGCGGAACCAGCCGGGATCGCGCCGTCCGAGCCACATCGCCACCCGATTCTTGCGAGCGTATTGCGCATCGAAGATGCGCCAGCAGGGCAGATGGATCGGCGCGCCGGCCGCCTTGTCGCGCGCGTCGACGACCACCCCGACATTGGGGTCGCCCTCGTTGACGAAGCGCTGCCCCAGCCGGTTGACCAAAATGCCGTGCGGCTTGTAGGCCTCGTTGAGCGGCTTGGCGTGGCGCCTGCCCTCGTAGACCGTGTTGGTGACGGGAAAGATGTTCGCCTGATCCATGCGGGCGAGCGCGGCGCCGACCGCCTCCGCCATGCGATGGCCGTCGCCGGTGTTGGTGCGCGGTGAGCCGATGAGACCGGTCTCGCCGGGAAAATGCTTCTGCCGCCGTGCATCGTCCCATTCGAAGCCGCCAGTCGCCAGCACGACGCCCTTGCGCGCACGGATGGTCGTACTGTGCTCGCCCTGCCACGCCGCGACGCCGACGATGCGGCCGCGCTCGCCGTCTTCGGTCAGCAGCCGCTCCGCCGCCGTCCCGGCGAGGATCTCGCAACCATGGTCGAGACAACCCTTGAGCAGCCCGGTGACCAGCGCGTTGCCCATGCCGACGCGCCGCGTCAAGAAGCGATGGAGCAGCGTCGGCGCCATGCGGGCGAGGGTGCGGACCGGCCGGCTCAGCACGGTGCCGATGACCATCTCGCGATAGGTGAAGATCTGCGGCAGGGTCGAGGAGCGGATGCGGTTGCGCCATGTCCCGAGAAGATTGCGGCTGATCGGGCGTGGGCTGACCATGCGGCCGCGGAATTTTCCGCCCGGCGCCTCGCTGTAGAGATCGGGATGGTGGACGAGCTCGAATTCGAGCGGCGTATGCGCCTCGATGAAGGTGAGCGTCGCCGGGGCGTGCGCGGCGAAGGCCTGCCAGAGCGCATCCTCCCCCGCCTGCCACCCCGCGGGTGCGGTGGCGCGCAGATAGGTCAGCGCCTCCTCGGGCGAATCCGTCATGCCCACGGCCAGCATATGGTGATTGGCCGGGATCCACGTTCCCGCCCCCGACATCGCCGTCGTGCCGCCGAGCACCGCGGCCTTCTCGAGCACGATGACCCGGGCGCCGCCGACCGTGGCCGTCAGGGCACAGGCGAGCGCCGCCGCGCCCGAGCCGATGACGACGATATCGGTCTCGCGATCCCAGCCTTGCCCGTCCGTCATCGCTATCGTCCCTCGCCGTTGCCACACATAGCGTACGTGACCGACCGGCCGCTACCGTCGGATTGCTTTTCACACCGCGCGCTCTGGGTTAGCTTCCTAGCGCATGTCGAGCCCGCGCATCGAGGAAAAGTGGATCGCCGCCTTCGCCCGTGTGTTTGAGCTGTCGCAGCTCACGCCGGGCGAGAGCGTCGCCCTGCTGTCGGAGACCCAGTCGCGCGACATCAACGTCCGGCTCGCCGAGCTCGCCGCCTTGCGCCTTGGCGGCCGGGCCTTTCATCTCGTGGTGCCGACGCCGCCGCAGAGCGCGCCGGTGCCGGTGCGCTCGACCGGCGCATCGAACGCGCTGCAGCGCCTGGCCCCGGTGGTGGCCGCGCTCGCCGGCTCCGCCCTCGTCATAGACCTCACGGTCGAGGGAATGCTGCACGCGCCCGAACTGCCGGAGATACTGGGCGGCGGGGCGCGCGTGCTGATGGTCTCGAACGAGCATCCCGACGCGCTCGAGCGGCTGCTGCCGGATCCAGCGCTCGAGCCCAAGATCCGCGCCGGCATGAAACGGCTGCGCAGCGCCAAGATCATGCGCGTCACCTCTGCTGCCGGCAGCGACCTCACCATCCGCGTCGAGGGCGCGCCGGTCGGCGGCGTCTGGGGCTATGCCGCGAAGTCGGGCCAGATCGCGCATTGGCCAGGTGGGCTCTGCCTGTGCTTCCCCAAGGCCGGCACGGTGAACGGTACGCTGGTGCTGGCGCCGGGCGACGCCAATCTCACCTTCAAGCGTTATGTCGAGCGGCCGATCACCCTCACCATCGAAGACGACTACGTCACCGCCATCGAAGGCGACGGGCTCGACGCCGAGCTGATGCGCTGCTACATCGCCGCCTGGGGCGAGCGCGACGCCTATGCGGTCAGCCATGTCGGTTGGGGCATGAATCCGGCGGCGCGCTGGGAGGCGCTCGCCTTCTACGACAAGGCCGACACCAACGGCACCGAGCTGCGCGCCTTCGCCGGCAATTTTCTCTACTCGACCGGCGCCAACGAGAGCGCCGGGCGCCACGCGCTCGGCCATTTCGACCTGCCGATGCGCAACTGCACCATCGCGCTCGACGGCGAGACCATCGTCGCCGAAGGCAGGCTACTCAGCGAGCTGGCATGAGCCCCCTCGCATGAGTACCGCGCCAAGCTGTCTCGCGATCGGTGACAAGGGTCCCGCCCTGCTCTTCCTGCACGGCATCGGCGGCGATGCCGAATGCTTCCGCCCGCAGCTCGCGCATTTCGGCCGCGAATTTCGTGCCATCGCCTGGAACATGCCGGGCTATGCGGGCACGCCGCTGCTGCCTCAGACGACATTTCCTACGCTCGCCGACGCGGTCGCCGCGCTGCTCGATGCGCGCGGCATCGCGCAGGTCCATCTCGTCGGCCACTCGCTCGGCGGCATGATCGCGCAGGAATTCGCGGCACGCCATCCCGGCAGCCTGGCGAGCCTGACGCTCTCCGGCACGACAGCCGCCTTCGGCCGGCCCGACGGCGCGTTCCAGCGCGATTTCATCCGCCAGCGCCTAGCCCCGCTCGAAGCCGGTCAGGCGATGGCCGATCTTGCCGCCCGCCTGGTCGGCGGCCTCATCGGCCCCGCCCCCGATCCGGCTGGCATGGCGATCGCGCTCGCCAGCATGGGTCGCGTGAAGCCCGAGACATATCGCGCCGCGCTCGAATGCCTGGTCGACTTCGACCGCCGCGACGCGCTGCCGCATATCGCGGTGCCGACGCTGCTGATCGCCGGCGGCGCCGACACGACGGCACCGGCCGCCGTCATGGAGCGCATGGCGGCGAAGATCCCCGGCGCCCGCTTCGTCACCATGCCGGGCGCCGGCCACCTCGCCAATCTCGAGCAGCCTGTAGGGTTCAATCGCGTGCTCGAGCAGTTTCTTCGAGAGATCGCACATGGCTGAAGCGACCCCCCACCCTACCCTCCCCCGCAAGGAGGGAGGGGCTGCTGTCGAGACTGTGCCGCTCTCCCCCTCCCCCCTTGCGGGGGAGTGTTGGGGTGGGGGGTTCGCACTCACGACCAGACAGCGCGAGCTGGTCGCCCTCGCCAACCAGCTCGGACGCGAGAATTTCGCGCCGCGCGCCGCGCGCTACGACCGCGAGGCAAGCTTCCCGTTCGAGAACTACGCCGATCTCAAGGCGGCCGGGTTGACAGCTCTCTGCATCCCGGAAGGCGACGGCGGCAAGGGCGCCGATTTCGCCACCTACTGCCTGGTCTCGGCCGAGCTCGGGCGCTGGTGCGGCTCGACCGCGCTGACCTTCAACATGCATGTCTCGTCGACCTTGTGGACGGGTCCGCTCGCCGACGATCTCGACATGACCGAAGAGCAGCGCGCGCGCCATGCCGCGCATCGTGCCGCGCATTACCGCCGCATCGTCGATGACGGCGCGATCTATGCCCAGCCCTTCTCGGAAGGCGGCGCGGCGGCGGCCGGCAAGACGCCGTTCGGCACCGTTGCGACGCCGGTTCCGGGCGGCTATCGCCTCAACGGCAAGAAGATCTTCGCCTCGCTATCGGGCGCCGCCGATTACTACGGCGTCCTCTGCACCGAGGAGAAGCCGGTGCTGTCGCGCGCCGACACGCTCTATCTCGCCGTGCCCGGCAATGCCGCGGGCGTCTCGGTGGTCGGCGACTGGGATCCGCTCGGCATGCGCGGCACCGTCTCGCGCACGCTGCTGCTCAAGGACGTCTTCGTTCCCGACGATTTCGAGCTGATGCCGCGCGGCATCTATTTCCAGGCGGCGTCGCGCTGGCCGCACATGTTCTTCACCCTGGCGCCGACCTATATGGGGATCGCCCAGGCGGCCTATGATTTCACCGTGCAGTATCTGCGCGGCGAGGCGCCTGGCACGCCGCCGGTCAAGCGCCGCATGTACCCGACGAAGCAGATCGCCGTCGCCGAGATGTTCGTCATGCTCGAGCAGACCCGCGCCCTCTTCCTGCGCACTATCGCCGAGGCGCGCATCGATCCCACCAAGGAGGAGCGGCTGCGCGCCTATGCTGCGCAATACACGATCATGGAGAACGCCAACGCGCTCTGCCAGCGCGCCATCCGCACCTGCGGCGGCCACGCGATGCTCAAATCGCTGCCGCTCGAGCGGCTCTATCGCGACAGCCGCTGCGGCGCGCTGATGCTGCCCTGGACGGCGGAGCTCTGCCTCGACCGCATCGGCCGCGAGGCGCTCTATGAGCCGGGCGAGAGCGACGAGTAGCGCTTCGATGCTGCCGATGGGCGGTCCGGAAGGCAGCGCCGGGCTGACGCAGCTCATCGAGCGACGCGCCGTCCTTGCTCCCGCCGATAGCGCCATCGCCTTCGAGGGCGCGACGGTCGACGGAGCGGGGCTGTGGCAAGCGACGCTCGCCATGGCGGGACGGTTGCAAGGCCTCGGCATCCGCCCCGGCGACCGCGTCGCCCATCTCGGCACCAACAGCCCTTATTTCCTCATCCTGCTCTTCGCCTGCGCGCGGCTCGGCGCCCTCCTCGTGCCGCTCAACTGGCGGCTCGCCGCGCCCGAGCATGGCTACATGCTGGACGACGCCGATGCCGATCTCCTCGTCCACGACGCCGCCTTCGCGGAGCATGTCGTGGCGCTCGCCGCCGCGCGCCCGTCGTGCCGCATGCTCGGTCTCGATGCGCTCGCCGCGCTGCCCGACGACAACGCGACGGCGGCGACGGATGGCGCCGAATCGCCTGTTCTCATCGTCTATACCTCGGGAACGACGGGGCGGCCGAAAGGGGCGGTGCTGACGCAAGGCGCGCTGATCTGGAACGCGGTCAATTCGACATTGATGCACCAGCTCACCGGCAGCGATCACGTGCTGACCACCCTGCCGCTCTTCCATGTCGGCGGGCTCAACATCCAGACCCTGCCGGTGCTGCTGGCCGGCGGACGCGTGACCTTGCACCGCCGCTTCGACCCCGCCGCCACGCTCTCCGCCATCGCAACCGCGCGGCCGAGCCTCACCGTGCTGGTGCCGGGGCAGATGGCTGTCCTCATCGCGCATCCCGCCTGGGCGACGACGGATCTCTCCAGCCTGCGCCTGGTCGCCACCGGCTCGATGATCGTGCCGGTGCCGCTCATCGAGGCCTTCCATGCGCGCGGCGTTCCGGTCATCCAGGTTTATGGCTCGACCGAGACGGCGCCGATCGCGATCTATCTCGCGCGCGAGGACCATGCGCACAAGATCGGCTCCTGCGGCAGGCCGGGGCCGCATTGCGTCGCCCGCATCGTCGGCCGGGACGGCGCCAATGTGGCGCAAGGCGAGCGCGGCGAGATCCTGCTGCGCGGTCCCAACCTCATGCGCGAATACTGGCGCAATTCGGCGGCGACCGAGATCGCCTTCGCCGGCGGCTGGTTCCATACCGGCGATATTGGCCACCAGGACGAGGACGGGTATTTCTACATTGACGAGCGCAAGAACGACCTCATCATCTCGGGCGGCGAGAACATCTATCCTGCCGAGCTTGAAGCCATCCTCGCCGAGGAGACGCGGATCGCCGAGGCGGTGGTGGTCGGGCGGCCCGATGCGCGCTGGGGCGAGGTGCCGGTCGCCTATGTCGTGCCGCGGCCGGGCGAGGCGATCACGACGGACGAGATAATCGGTCTCTTCGCCGGCCGCCTCGCGCGGTTCAAGCACCCGCACGCGGTAATCGTCACCGATGCGCTGCCCAAGAACGCGCTCGGCAAGGTGCTGCGCTACCAGCTGCGCGAGACGGCGCGCCGCGGCTGAGCCGCGTCACCCCTTGGCGACGTTCCAGAAAATGACGATGTTGGAGCGAAGCAAGCCCGTAATGTTCTTGCGCCACACCGTCGGTTGGGCGTACTGGCCGACGAGCACAAACGGGAGGGAATCCCATTCGCGCGCGTTCAACGCGTCGAGATCGGCCTTCTGCTTCGCCGGATCGGACTCCTTGATATAGGCGGTGCGCAGCTCCTCTGCCTTGTCATCGCATGGCCAGCCGAACCAGTTCTTCGCACCGCAGCTCTGATCGGTGGCGAAGTTGGTCAGCGGCGAGAACATGCCCGCACCACCCGCCGTGGTGTGAAAGATGTTCCAGCCGCCCTGGTCGGGCGGATTCTTGTTGGCCCGCCGGGCGACGAGCGTGCCCCAATCGGTCTCGACGACTTCCACATTCATGCCGATCGCCTTGAGATTGGCGGCGGTGACGTCGCCGAGGGCGCCGATGCTGGCGATCTCGTGGGTGTTGAGCATGATGATTTTCTCGCCCTTGTAGCCGCTCTCGGCGAGAAGCTCTTTGGCGCGTGCGATATTCTGCTTGCGATAGGTGTCCGATCCCGCCTCGGTGCCATTCGCCGTATCGCAAACGAAATAGGAGAAGCAGGCGCGCCACCATTCCTTATCGCCGAAGGCGGCGGCCATGTAGTCCTCCTGATTGACCATCAGGGCCAGCGCCTGCCGCGCTTTCACGTTGTTGAACGGCGGATAGAGGCTGTTCGGCCGTAGCAGGCCGTAATTGGCAACTTTGGGCAGGATCCCG
>DATAQP010000288.1:0-7437 GCA_036264595.1 Allostellaceae bacterium | reverse complement strand
GACCGTCGATATCCCGCATCCGCGCGACTACAACGTGCTGACGACGAAGCGTTTCCGCGAGTATCTCGACGAGACGGTCGAGGCGGTGCACGAAGAAGCGCTGAAAGCCTTCGCCGCCGGCGAGAAGGAAGGCTGAGCGATGCCGTCAAGCGCCGACATCGCCGCCATCGTCTTCAGCCGAAAATTCTGGCGCGGCGTCGTCTCGATCCTCAGCTTCCTCGTCATCTGGGAGATTGGATCGCGGTCGCGCGAATGGTTCGGCGTTCCGCTGCCTTGGATGTCGCAGATTCCGGCGCCGACCGCGGTCGCCGTGACCTTCCTCCAGCTCGTGCACAGCCCGAGCTATTGGTACAGCTGGTATCTCAGCACGGCGCGCGTCTTCGAGGGCTTCATTGCGGCGATGCTCATCGGCATCCCGCTCGGCCTCGCGATGGCGGTGAGCCGGATCTTCTACGGCACCTTTTTCCCCGTCTTCGAGGTGCTGCGGCCGATCCCGCCGCTCGCCTGGGTTCCCGCCTCGATCATCTTCTGGCCAACGCAGGAAATGTCGATTGCCTTCGTCACCTTCCTCGGCGCCTTCTACGCCATCGTCATCAACGTGATCGGCGGCGCGCAGGCAATCGACGTACGTTATTTTCAGGCGGCGCGCTCGATGGGATCGTCGAGCTGGGATGTCTTCCGCCGTATCATCTTGCCGGGAACGCTGCCCTCGATCGTTGTCGGCGCCACGGTCGGTATCGGCATCACCTGGGCGGTGGTCGTCGCTGCCGAGATGATCTCGGGTGGCGGCAGCGCCGGCTCTATGGGCGGCGCCGGCGGCGGCGGGCTCGGCTTCTTTATCTGGAACTCCTATGTCGGCGGTTCCTACACCCAGATCGTCGTCGGCATGATCAGCATCGGCATCGCCGGCTACCTGTCGAGCGCGCTCCTGCGCAAGCTCGGCGACATGGTCACACCCTGGCTGCAACAGCGCTGACGACGAGGAGGGGGCGATCGCCGATGGGATTGACGCAGATACCACTACCAGTTCATGAGGCGCCGCCCGTCATGCGTGCCGTGAACACTCTTCCCGTCACCGCCGCCCCCGTCAGCGTGCTGGGTGGCCAGATCGAGGTGAAGGACGTCAGCAAGTCCTACGGCGCGGTCGGCTTCGCGAAGACGGTGGTGCGCGATTGCTCCTTCACCGTCGAGCGCAGCAAGCTCACCGTCATGATCGGTCCCTCAGGATGCGGCAAGAGCACGCTCATCCGGTTGCTCGCCGGGTTCGAAAGCCCGAGCAGCGGCTCCATCACGATCGACGGCAAGCCGGTCTCCGGCCCCGGTGTCGATCGGCTCGTCGTTTTCCAGGAATCGGCGCTCTTCCCGTGGATGACCACCTACGACAACATCATGTATGGGCCACGCGCCCGCGGCGAGGACAACAAGGTCAGCCGTGATCTCGCCGAGTTCCTCTTGCAGAAGGTCGGGCTCGGCACCTTCCGTCACAAATACCCGCCGCAGCTCTCCGGCGGCATGCAGCGGCGCGCCGAGCTTGCCCGCGCCATGATCAACAATCCGAGCGTGATGATCCTCGACGAGCCGTTTCGCGGGCTCGACGCGATGACCAAGAAGCTCATGCAGGATTACTATGCCAACCTCTACGAGGAGACGCGCCGGACCACCTTCTTCGTCACCACCGATATCGACGAGGCGATCTTCATCGCTGACCGGATCCTTGTCATGACCAACATTCCGGCGCAGGTGCGGGCGGTGCTCGAGGTCAACCTGCCGCGGCCGCGTCGTCTTGAGGACATCATCGAGAATGACGACGCCAACCTCATCAAGATGGAGGCGCTGTCGCTGCTGCACGAGGAGGCGATGAAGTCGTTCGCGCGCGGCAGCAAGGCTGCTGCCGATTTCGTCGAGGCCTATGCCAAGCGCATTCGAAAGGACGATTGAGATCGCGAAAGGAGGCGTCATGGTGGATATCCGCAAGATCGTGATCACGCGCGAGCTCGTGCTGGGCGAAGGGAGCACGTTGCCGGAGCGGCCGATCATCCGCGCAGTCGCCCTCGCGGTGATCGCCAACCCCTTCGCCGGAATCGCCGCCGCCGATCTGCGCCCGTTGTGGCAGGCCGGCGCCGCCCTCGGCGAACGATTGATGCCAGAGCTCGTGCGCCTGCTCGACCATCCGGCGGTGTCCTACAGCAAGGGCGCGCTGGTCGGCGTCAACGGCGAGTCCGAGCACGGCCATGCCTGCATCCATCCGATGCTCGGCAAGCCCATGCGAGGGGCGATCGGCGGCGGCAAGGCGGTGGTCCCCTCGACGGTGAAGGTCGCCGCGGCCGGCGCTACGCTCGACATGCCGCTCAGCCACAAGGACGAGCCGTTCTCGTTCCCGCATTTCGATACACTGACCGTATTCATCGCCGATGCGCCGCGGCCGAACGAGATCGTCGTGGCGATGGCGATCGCCGATGGCGGGCGGCTGCGTAATCGCTGCGGCGACGGCCCTGTGCGCTAAGCGATCGGTGACCGTCGAAGCCATGACCGTCTCGATGCCCCGTCCACTACCCGGCGCCAGCGCTTCGATCGAGGTGCGCTCGAAGACCAGCGGCGGCGCGTTCGAGGCGGGGCCGCAGGAGACCTTGCTCTATGCCGCGCTGCGCGCCGGCGTCGCGGTGCCGTACGAATGCGCCACCGGTACATGCGGCACTTGCAAGGCACGGCGGATCACCGGCGTCATCATCAACGACTGGATCGACGCGCCGGGCGCGGCCTATCTCAAGCCCGATCGCGACGAGGTGCTGCTCTGCCAGACGCGGGCGCTCAGCGCGTGCAGCTTCGAGATTCCGGGCAGCGCCAACCTCGCCGTCAGCCGTCGTCCGCAGCCGGGTTTCGGGCAGGCCGTCCTGGACCGTATCGAGCATCTCACAGCCGATGTCGTGACGCTGCATTTGCGCATGGGCGCGCCGCTCGACTTCACCGCCGGACAGTTCGTCGTGCTGCGCGCGCCGCAGATCGGCGGTTTCCGCGCTTATTCGATGGTAAATCGCGCGGTGCGGACGAGCGAGGTCGAGTTCGTCATCAAGAAGAAGCCGGGCGGCCAATTCACCGAATGGCTCTTCTCGCGCGCAGCCCCCGGCGACCGGATGGAATGGTTTGGCCCGCTGGGCAAGGCGACTTTCGAGGCACAAGAGCAGCGGACGATCGTCTGCATCGCCGGCGGCTCGGGCATCGCCTCAATCATGTCGATCCTCGCGGTCGGCTGCGATGCGAGCCATTTCAGCCATTTCGACGGCGCCGTCTATTTCGGCGTGCGCACGGCCGCGGACATGTTCTATCTCGACCGGTTGAGCGGCTTCGCCGCGGCCTTCCCTGACAATCTCAGGATCACCATCGTGCTGTCGCATGACACGCCGACCGACGAGCTCCGGCGGCGCCACCCCCATCTCGGCTTCGCCAGCGGTTTCCCGCACGAGATCGCCGCTCAGGAGCTCGCCGGCCGCTTCGCCGGGCGCGTCGCCTATCTCGCCGGTCCGCCCATCCTGGTCGACGTCTCGATCCGCATGCTGATCACCCAGGCGCGGCTGCCGGCGCGCGATATCCGCTACGACAAGTTCAGCTAGAGAGCGAGGCGAGCGATGGAGCAGGAAAAGACCACCTCCAGCAATGGCAACGCCGTCTCGATCCTCCGCAACACGCCGATCCTGCAGGGCGTCTCGGCGACGACAATTGCCAAGATCGCCGCCATCGCCGATCCCCTGGCGGTGGACGAGGGCGAGATACTCTATTCGCTCGGCGATCCGGCGCGCAGCGCCTATATCGTCATCAGCGGCCGGCTGCGCTTCACGCTGGGCGGCGACGGCAGGCCCGAGGCGAGCGGCTCGATCATCCCGCCGGGCGACATCCTCGGCTGGGCGGCGCTGCTCGTCGATCAGCCGCGCCGTATCGCCACGGTGATGGCACTCGAGCCCTGCCGTCTGCTTGCCATCGAAGGCAAGGCGCTGCTGCAGCTTCTCGACGACGAGCCGCGCGCCGGCTTTCTCGTCATGCAGCGCCTCGCCAAGATGATCACCCAGAGTTTCCTCGAGCAGAGCACGCGGCTCAACGCGAGCTGAGCCAAGCCGTCACGGAGCTACTCGTCGTAGTCGTAGGCGAGCTCGCGCTCGATATCGATCCAGATGTCGTCGCCCTCGCGCGTGACGGGGTAGAGGAGCAGCGGCTTCTCCGCCATCCCCTCCTCGGCGCCGGTGCGCATATTCCACTGCCAGAGATGCTTGGTGCAGGTCAGCATGCCGGCGTCGCACACGCCCGAGACCTCGAGCGGCTCGGCCATATGCGGGCAGAGCGGCGGGTAGGCGAAGAACGCACCCTCGACACGCGCCACGAGCACCGGAACGCCGTCGACCTCGAGTTTTTTCATGCCGTTCTAGGCGATGTCGTTCGCGGAGCAGAGTCTCTTGCGCGTCAATTCGTCGAATCCTTCTTGCCCGGCGCCATGGATGACGGAGACCAGCGGTCAAACCGGATAGTGCGATCCCTTGTCGAGGCGACGGGTATCGAGGAAGACGGTGCGCTCGACGAAGACCGGGGCGTCTTGGCCGAGGCGGAACCGATCGTAATACTTGCCGATCACGAAGAGCTGCGACTCGCCGGCGTCGAGATGCGAGTTGATGCCGTCGAGCATGGTTCGATAGCAGGCGAAGGACGTCGTCGCGCGCGCCTCGCCGCGCGCCTCGTCGATGTCGATGGTGTAGACCGTGGCGTGGCGGGTGAGGCGGCCGTGATCGGTATTATGGCGCGGCAGCATCTCGATCATCTTGGCGAGCCCTGCGGCATCCTGCTCGTACCACGTCATCTCCTTGCGGATCTCCGGGCTGTAAGTCTTAATGATATAGTTGAAGTCAGGAGCGCAAAGCGTTAGCCAGCCGTCGAAATCCTCGTTGTCGAGAAACAGGCAGGCGCGATAGATCACATCGCGGATCGACGATCTGGTCGCTTCCGCTCCGGCCGGTCCGCTGGTCGTCATGATGGGTTCCCCGAAACCTGGTTCGAGCACCGGCGCGTTCTGTCGCCGCCTTCTATTCCGCGGCGAGGACGGAATCGGCCAAAGGATCGGCGGGGGAGCGGCCCATCCGGCGCGCCCACTCGGCATAGAAGTGCCGCATGCCGACCTCGTCATGGATCGTATTGTTCTCGCGCCTGCCGTGCAGGATCCGCCGCGGCACGCTGCCCGGCCGCATCGCGGCGCCCTGGCCGGTGATGCCGAGCAGATCCTCGTGTAGATTGCGTCCGAACGGGCCCCAGATCGTGTTGTGGTCGCGGATGCGCTGCGCCCGCTCTTCCCGCGTGTCGCGCTTGAGGCCGATGCCGCGGAACTCGATGATGACGCGGTCGGGGCCGAGCGGCGTCATCGTATCGACGCGCAGCGAGGAGCCGCGAATATTGTAGGTGGTGCCAGGGAAGAGGTCGACCATCTTCCAGCCGTTGCGCGGCATGCCAGGGAAGGACAAGGGACGCTCTGCCGCACCCTGATAGGCGTCGTACTTCACCTCCATCGAGCCGACGGTGGCGTGGCCGTTCGGAAAGCCGGTGTAGTGGCGCTCGAAATAGCCCTTCTGCATCATGCTCGTCGCACGATTAAAATAGTGCATGTAGTCGTGATAGAATTCGCTGTTGGTGTCATGCCAGAGCTTGTAATTGCTCGGAATCACCGCCTTGTGGTAGTGGAAGACGTCGAGCGGCTCGGTATCGATTTCCTCCGTCATGATGCCGAAGGCGTCGCCGATATACTGCGAGAGCGGTCCGGGATCGGCGGCGAGCGAGACCCAGACGAAGCCGCCATAGCCGACCTCGCAGGCGAGCTCCTTCAGCCCGACATCGCTTTTCTTCAGCCGCTCCTGATAGCCCTGTTTCATGCGCGGAATATCGACGCAGCGTCCGAGCGCGTCGAACTGCCAGGCGTGGAACATGCAGGTCATGTGGTTGGCGGTGCCCGACGGCTCGGCAATCGAGAGATTGCCGGCGGGCTTGCGCACCACGAGATTGCCGCGATGCGGACAGACATTGGCGAAGGCGCGGATCTTCTGGTCGGGGCCGCGAACGATGACGATCGGCTGGCGCGCGATGGTCAGGGTGCGAAAGTCGAGCGCCGCCGGCACCTCGGATTCATGGACGCAAGCCAGCCAGACCTGCTTCCAGATCTTCTCCAGCTCTTCCTCGAAAATGCCGTGCTCGGTGTAGATGCGGCTGTCGACATAGGGCATCGCCTGCCCGGTGTCGTAGTCCCCCGGATCGCCGCCATGCACCGTCATGCTTGCGTCCTCCCATTTAGGGGTGGCTTGGCATTCGACGATGCCAGCCACGCGCCGGAAATCGGCCCGACTACAGCCCATGAAAAGTTTGATTGCGGGCCAGTGATTTGTAAAGTCGATCTATTTTATCATCTGATAGTTGTTATTAATGATTCGGCGAGTTATCTCGGCAATGCAGCGCGACCCGCGCGCGGCGCAGCTGCGTTGTCCGGCTGATCCTTTCCGGCCAGTCGCCGCGTGAACTCGCCGCCGCCCGACAAGGGTTTCAGAAGCCCTAGCATCGCCTTGGCCATCGGCAGCATCGGATCGCCGTCGACCCAGATGAGTCCGACCTCGCGGACGACTTCGGGCTCGACGAGACGGACGACGCGCGTACCGGGAAATGCACCAATGACCAGATCGAAATGACTGGGAACGATGGTGACGACGCCGCCACGCATGGTGTGAAACGCCAGGTTGACGATGGAGTCGGATTCAATCTGCGGCTTCGGCGACTTGCCGACCGAGGCGAAGGCCGAATCGATGATCGTGCGCTCGTGCATATTGGCCGAGAGAAGGCAAAGCGGCAGCTCCGCCGCCTCGGCCCAACTCATGCTCGCTGCGGCCGGTACGCGGTCGTCATCCGGCACGAGCAGGCTCAAATGCTCCTTGTAGAGGGGCAGGCTGACGAGCGGAACCGGCTGTTTCTGGTCGATATAGGTGATGCCGACATCGAGATCGAAATTGGTCAGCTTCACCCGCATCTCCTCGAGACCGAGGAAGCTCACCTCGATCTGGACGCCGGGATGGAGGTCGAGAAAGCGGCGATTGATGAAGGGGAGGATCGGCGAGCTCGTCGGCATGGCGCCAAGACGCAGCCGTCCCGACAGGTTCTTCTTGAGCACCGAGAGCTCCTGCAGCATGGCATCGCGATCGGCCAAGATGCGCTTCGACCATTCGATGATTCGCGCCCCTTCCGTGGTGAAACCCTGGAAACGCTGATGGCGCAGCACGATTGGCGTGCCAAGCTCGCGCTCTAGCTGCTTGATCGCATTTGACAGACTGGGCTGCGACACGTTGCAATGCTGGGCCGCCCGGGTGAAATGCTGCTCCTGGGCAAGGGCAACCAGATACTCGAGCTGGCGTAGAAACATGTCGCCCC
>DATAQP010000153.1:0-4054 GCA_036264595.1 Allostellaceae bacterium | reverse complement strand
CAGTTCCCGGCGCGGGCCTGAGCGAGGAGCGGAACGGACCGAAGAAGCGTGGATTGGATGGGTCCTGAGCCTCCTCTAAACCAAAGCACTAGTGGGCTCATCCCGCACCGCTACCTTGGTCGCCTGCTAGGGCTAAAGGAGCCACACGTGTTCACGCACCAATCCTACCTCAGCGCAATGGCTTCGGGCCGCTGAGCGGCGCTAGTCTCCATGTGTGATCTCCAGGTAGAAGTGATGAAGATTCTCCGCTCAGTGGGCATGATGAAATTCGTCCATCGGTGAAACTTCTGAAACGTTTTCAGGCGGAGGTAATAAATCAAATTCCGCCGAGCAGTCTGTGGTATGCCGATTCATGATGAAGCAAGGAAAAGGTTATTTCATCACGATCATCGTCATTGCTCTTGGGGTAGCAAGCTGTACGACATCGACCGTAAATGTCGCTCTGCCGCCGATAGAGCCTTCGGGTTCCGGCGCGCCGACAGCGCAAGCGGTGGTTGCTGCAGGCTCTAGCTGCGCGGCGAACCCGAACGGCCTCGATGCCAACGGCAAGCTCTGCCAGGAAGGCGTCGTCTACTTCGCATGGGATCGCTACGACCTGCTCAACCCGCGCGAAACCGACCGCAAGCAGACGGTTGACGCCCAGGCTGCCGCACTCGACCTCATCGTGCGTCAGGTCAACACGATCAAGCCGGCCCGTATCGACGTCATCGGTCATGCCAGTGCGTCCGGTCCCGAGGACTACAATTACGGTCTCTCGGAATGCCGCGCCCGGACCGTTGCCGACGCGCTGAGGGCCCGTGGCCTGCCCGCCGGTATCGACATCCGTACGATCGCGCTCGGCAAGACCGACCTGGTCGTTCCGACTGCCGACGGCATCCGCGACCCGGCCAACCGCGTCGTCATGGTTGCCTACCAGACCGACCGCAACGCGCCGCCGGCCCGTCAGCCTGCGCCGCCGCCGAAGAAGGATCTCTTCAACTGCGGTGGTCCGAAGCATCCCCTTTTAGGTCATCGCCCATTCCCGTCTTAACCGGCGCCTAGTAAGCCCTGCGAGCCTCATCCGTTGAGATGTGAAGGCCGTTTAGCAGCAAGCGTAGCGCGATCGGACAGGTCAATCGCCTTGACCGGGAAGCCTTGGGACCATGATCATCGCCCCACGGCGATCCGCCGAGGGGAGTCGCGCATGAACCCGTTACCGCCATCGGCGCGCAAAGGCGCGGTTGCCGTGCTCGCCGTCGCCCTGCTGCTCTGCCTCGGCGCGTCGGCGCGCGCCCTATCGACGCTCGATGACGCCAAACGCGCTGCGCTGCTGCAGGAGGCGATGGTGCTGGCGGCCCGGGACGTCGCCTGTATCACCTTGTTTCACCTTTCCAATTCATGGACGACCCGCAAGGACCTCGTCTACGACGCGCGCGCCGACGAGCAGACGATCGCGATGGCGGTCAGCCGCGCGCGATAGGCGGGCGACCGATGGCCGGCGGAAAACGCTGCCCTCTTGCGATCGCTCTCGGCATCCTCCTCTGCCTCGCCACCGCCGGCGCGGCGCGGGCGCAGAATCCGCTGCTGCCCGGCATCGGCGCCAACGATCATCGCGCCGCCGTCGATAGCGGCCATCCGCCGTGGAGCGCGATCGGCCGGGTCAACCGGCGGGTCGGCGGCTATTGCACCGGCAGCGTCGTCGGCGCGCGCAGCGTGCTGACGGCGGCGCACTGCCTGTGGAACGCGCGTACCGGGACCTGGCTGCCGGCGCAATCGCTGCATTTCGTCGCCGGCTATGGAAACGAGACCTATCTCGCCGATGCCGATATCGCCCGCTTCGCCATCGCGCCCGACTACGATCCCGCCAAACCGGGGACGCTCGCCGGCAATATCGAGCACGACTGGGCGGTGCTGACGCTCGATCGCGACATCGGCGCGGTGGTCGGCATCCTGAAGCTGGCGGCGGCGTCCCTCCGCGAGCGCGACCTCGCCGGCACGCGGCTCCTCCATGCCGGCTACAGCCAGGACAAGGCGCATGTCCTCACCCTCCATGACGGCTGCAGCGTGCTGTGGGGACCGCCCGGAAGCCTGGTGCTGCGCCACGATTGCGACGCCACCAAGGGCGATTCCGGCTCGCCGATCCTGATCCGCGAGGACGGGGCGATCCGCCTTCTCGCCGTGCACGTCGCCACGGCGTTGCGCAACGGCAAGGCCACCGGCCTCGCCGTATTGGCGCCGCCGGAGCTGCCGAACTGACCCGCTTTACTTGATCCCGCGTTACTTGATTCCTCGTTCCGGCAGCGGCCGCCCTTCCGCGACGCGCTGCCAGCCGAAGCAGGAGAGGTCGATGGTCCGATAGGCACCGTCCAGGAGGAGCTCGGCAATCGCGCGCCCGCAGCCCGGAGCGTGCATCAAGCCATGGCCGGAGAAGCCGGCGACGAGATGGAAATTGTCGAGATGGCCGGTCCACGGACCGATGATGACGTTGCCGTCGAACGCGTTCTCGTCATAGAGGCCGGGCATCGTGCTCTTCACCTTGGTCCGCTCGAAGGCTGGGAAGCGATGCGCCAAGGCCGGCCAGACCACGGCATCGAAATAACCGTGGTCGACGTCGAAATTGTAGCCGCGCGGCTCCTCGCTGTTTGGCACGCCGCCGGAATAGCCCTTGCCCTCCGGTCGAAAGGCCAGGCGGTCGGGATCCTTGATATAAGGCAGCTTCTCGATCGCGTCCTGGCATTCGAAATAATGCTCGTAGCGCCGCATCGGCTCGATCGGGACCTTCATGCCGACCATGGCGCAGATCTCCTTCGCCCAGGCACCGGCGGCGTTGATCACCGCGCCGCAGGTCAAGAGCCGCCCGGATCCGAGGCGAACCGCCGAGACACGGCTTCTCGTCGACTCGATGCCGACGACCTCGTCGGCGATGAGCTCGGCGCCGAGGCTGCGCGCCTTGCGGCGCAGCCCCTGCAGCACGGCGTAGGGATCGAGCCAGCCATCGTCGGGCGAGAGCACGCCGGCCCCGAGATCGGCCACGTTCATCGAGGGATAACGCTGCTGCAGCGCCGGCGGATCGAGCCATTCGACGCGCACCCGCTCGCTTTCCTGGATGCGGAAATTGGCCGCGAGATCGTCGAGGCCGCGCGGCGGGACGACGAAGAGATAGCCGTTCTTCTTGAAGCCGATATCGGCGGGCTCGTCATCGACCGCGGCGAGATCGCCGAAACGCTCGAAGAAGTCGATGCCGAACTGCGAGAGCCGGATATTCTCCGGAATCGAGAAGAGCCGCCTGACGCCGCCCGAGGCGCGCGGCGTCGAGGCCAGCGCGAAGCCGGGATCGCGCTCGACGAGCGCAACCGAGCACGCTTTGGGATGGCTGCGCAGGAAATAGGCGGCGGAAGCTCCGACCGCGCCGCCGCCGACGATGACCACATCGAAATCCATGCGTCCCTCAGGAGAGCTTATGCCGGAGCAAGCGCCGCAGGCGGAATCGGCAGCGCTCTCGCCGAGTCTAGCCGGTGCTCGGCAGGGCAGGAATAGCGCCGCCTCTCGGGCTATTCCCCGCCGCCGCCCCCGCTCACGTCTGCAGGAACGACCATGATTCGCCCTGCAGCACCAGGCAGGTCAGCGTGCCGCTGGCGAAGGCGCCGGTATCGATGCCGATGCGGTTGCGCCTGATCTCCGGCGTCTTGGTGATCGTGTGGCCATGCACCACGATCTTGCCGAAATCCTGGCGCGAATGGAGGAACTCGTCGCGGATCCACAGCATGTCGCTCGGCCGCTGATCCTCGAGCGGCACGCCCGGCTTTATCCCCGCATGGACGAAATAAAAGTCGCCCTCGACATGGCTGAGCTGGAGGCCGCGCAGGAAGGCGAGGTGGCGCTCGGGCAGCTTGGCACGCAGAACCTCCTGGACGCGGACGAAATCGCGGTCGGAGGAGGGCGGCCGGACACCGTAGGAGAGCAAGGTCGCCGCCCCGCCATAGCCGAGCCAGGCCGGGCCGATCTGCACGTCGACGAGGAATTGCAGCATGCTGTCCTCGTGGTTGCCGAGCAGCAGGATGCGCTCGAAACCGGC
>DATAQP010000206.1:0-3632 GCA_036264595.1 Allostellaceae bacterium | reverse complement strand
CGAGGATCTCGGCGATGCGCGCCACCATCGCCTCGCGATGCGGCCCGACTTTCGGGCGCTCGCAGATCACCGTCACGTCGACATGCGCGATGCTGCCGCCGAGGGTGGTGACGCGCTCGGCGGCGTGGCGCAGAAAGCGATGCGACGCGGCGCCGCGCCATTGCGGGTCGGAGGGCGGGAAATGCATGCCGATATCGCCGTCGCCGATCGCGCCGAGCACGGCATCGGTCAGAGCATGCAGGCCGACATCCGCGTCGGAATGGCCGACCAGCCCGTGGCTGTGCGGCACGGCGACGCCGCACAGCCAGATATGGTCGCCCGGGCCGAAGACGTGCACGTCGAAGCCCTGGCCGGTGCGGATGTCGCCGCAACGCGCGGCGAGAAGCCGCTCGGCACGCGCCAGATCCTCCATCGTCGTTACCTTGAAATTATCCTCGCTGCCCTCGACCAGCGCGACGGCGATCCCGGCATGCTCGGCGACCGCGGCATCGTCGGAGAGCTCGGCGCCGGCGGCGGCGCGATGGGCCTCAATGATCGGCTGGTAGTGGAAGCCCTGCGGCGTCTGCGCTCGCCACAAGGCGCTGCGGTCGATCGTCGCGGCGATCAGCGTGCCCGCGCCGCGCTTCACCGTGTCGCGCACCGGCAGCGCCGCTATGGCGCCTTGATGGTCGGCGAGCCCGGCGAGCACGCGGTCGATGGTTCCGCGATCGAGGAAGGGCCGCGCCCCGTCATGAATGAGGACGAGATCGGGCGCCTCTTCGGCTAGGCTCTCGAGCCCGTTGCGCACCGAATCCTGACGCTGCGCCCCACCCGCGACCGGCGCGAGGAGATCGAGACCGGCAGTGGCGGCGGCGTAATGGGCGTGGTCGTCGGGATGGATGATGACGCGCACGGCGTTGATCGCCGGATGCGAACGCAGCGTCTGCACGCCATGGCGGAGCACCGCGACCCCGCCGAGCGGCAGGTATTGCTTCGGCAGCGGCGCGCCGAGCCTGATGCCGCGCCCGGCGGCGACCACGAGGGCAATGCAGCAACTCATCGGCAGGAACTCATGGGGCAAGCTAAACCAGCGGCCTCCAGCTTGCCAAGCGCCGGGCCTAGAGTGAGTAAACGACGGGCCAGCAGTTTTTGTTGCGTTGCAACAAAAAGGCGCTAGGATGGCGATGAAAACTTAGGCATACCCGGGGTCCGCACAAATAATGAGCATTGCGATCGGCCCCATCACCCTCGACGATCCGGTCATTCTGGCGCCGATGTCGGGTGTCACGGATTTGCCGTTCCGCCGCCTCGTCAAATCCTTCGGGGCCGGGCTCGTCGTCTCCGAGATGATTGCCTCCGAGGCGATGATCCGCCAGACGCGCCAGTCTATGGCGATGGCGGCGAATTGCGCCGAGGAGCAGCCGATGGCCGTGCAGCTCGCCGGCTGCGAGCCGGCAGTGGTCGCCGAGGCGGCGCGGCTCAACGCCGATCGCGGCGCGGCGATCATCGACATCAATTTCGGCTGCCCGGTCAAGAAGGTGGTGAACGGCCATGCCGGCTCGGCGCTGATGCGCGACGAGCTGCATGCCGCGCGCATTCTCGAGGCGACGGTCAAGGCAGTCGATCTGCCGGTCACGCTGAAGATGCGGACGGGATGGGACGACGCCAACCGCAACGCGCCGCGCCTCGCCCGCATCGCCGAGGAATGCGGCATCCGCATGATCACCGTGCACGGGCGCACGCGTTGCCAGTTCTATGCCGGCAACGCCGATTGGGCGTTCATCCGCGAGGTCAAGGCGGCGGTGACTCTGCCGGTCATCGTCAACGGTGACATCATGACGCTCGAGGACGC
Source organism: Allostellaceae bacterium (assembly GCA_036264595.1). Classification (GTDB taxonomy): domain Bacteria; phylum Pseudomonadota; class Alphaproteobacteria; order ATCC43930; family CGMCC-115725; genus URHD0088. Next base: position 1,801 of record DATAQP010000206.1, on the reverse strand, counting down.
CGCGCGAGCGCTCACTCTGTCGGGCGCCGACGGGGTGATGATCGGCCGCGGCGCCTATGGCCGCCCGTGGTTCATCCAGCAGGTTGCCGCCTTCCTGCGCAGCGGAGCGCGCGTCGCCGATCCCAACATCGCCACGCAGCTCGCCATCGTGCTCGCGCATTACGATTCCATCCTGACGCATTACGGCACCGATACGGGCGGTCGGCTCGCTCGCAAGCACATCTCCTGGTACTCGAAGGGGCTGCAAGGCTCCGCCGAGTTCCGCGCCGCGGTCAATCAGACCGCCGACACCAAAAAAGTAAAAGAGATGATCTGCCGTTTCTACGAGCCGCTCATCGAGCAGCTCGCAGCCTAGGGAGCGAAGCGTATGGCGGGAGACGAGTTGAGGGCCGCGGCAGGTGGGCGAGGGCCGGCGTTGCCGGCGGGTTTTGTGGCCGGCGGCTTCCGCGTCGCCTTGCCGCCCCGCGATGTCGATCCTGCGACGGTGCTCGGCGCGATGCCCGATCCCGTCCTCGTCGTCGATGACGGCAATTTCATTCTCTGGGTCAACAATGCCGGCGAGCAGTTTCTCGAGGCGAGCGCCGCCACCTTGCGCGGTTGCAACCTCTCCGATCTGCTGCCGCTCGATTCGCCGCTCTTCAGCCTGATCGAGACGGTGCGCAGCAGTGGCAGCAGCATCGCCGAATACAGCGTGCCGCTCGAGACGCCGCGGCTCGGCGCCCATGTCATGACCATCCAGGTGGCGCCGCTCGTCGAGCAGCCCGGCCAAATCGTCATCACGCTGCACGAGCGCTCGATCGCCCACAAGATCGACCGCCAGCTTACTCATCGCAATGCCGCCCGCTCGGTCACCGCGATGGCGGCGATCCTCGCGCATGAGGTCAAGAACCCGCTCTCCGGCATCCGCGGCGCCGCCCAGCTGCTCGAGCAGAATGCGATCCCAACCGACCGCGAGCTGACCCGCCTCATCTGCGACGAATCCGACCGCATCGTCGCCCTGCTCGACCGCATGGAGGCCTTCTCGGACGCTCGGCCGATCGAGCGCGAGGCGGTGAACATCCACGAGGTGCTGGAGCGCGTGCGCAAGGTGGCGCAGACCGGCTTCGCCCGCCCGCACCGCTTCGTCGAGGAATACGATCCCTCGCTGCCGGCGGTCTTCGGCAATCACGACATGCTCGTCCAGGTCTTCCTGAACCTGGTCAAGAACGCCGCCGAGGCGCTGCCCGATCATGGCGGCGAGATCAGCCTCTCGACCTCGTATCAGCAGGGCGTGCGGCTCGCCGTGCCGGGCACCGACACGCGCGTCCACCTGCCCCTCGTCGTCGCCATCACCGACAACGGCGAGGGCATTCCCGAAGATCTGCGCGCCCATCTCTTCGATCCCTTCGTCACCACCAAGCGCAACGGAACCGGCCTCGGCCTCGCCCTGGTGGCGAAGATCATCGGCGATCATGGCGGTGTCATTGAGTTCGACAGCCAGCCGCGCCGCACGGTGTTCCGCGTCTGTCTGCCGACGGTGCCGGTCGCGGCCATTGTGCGATGAAGGGTGTGCGATGAATCCCTCGACCATTCTTGTCGCCGACGACGACCGCGCCATCCGCACGGTGCTCAACCAGGCACTGGCGCGGCTCGGCTATGACGTGCGGACCACCGGCAACGCCGCGACGCTGTGGCGCTGGGTGGCGGACGGCGAGGGCGATCTCGTCATCACCGATGTCGTCATGCCGGACGAGAATGGGCTCGACCTCATTCCGCGCATCAAGCGCATCCGTCCCGAGCTGCGCATCATCGTGATGAGCGC
>DATAQP010000185.1:0-8394 GCA_036264595.1 Allostellaceae bacterium | reverse complement strand
GGCGAGCGCTATCATTTCGGCAAGATCGACGTCGAGAGCAAGATCAAGGAGCTCCAGACGAGCGATCTGACGCCGCTCGTCACCATCACCGAGGGCGACTGGTACAATGCCGACGAGGTCGAGAAGACGATCACCGCGCTGACCGATGCGCTCGGTAACAAGGGCTATGCCTTCGTCGATATCCAGCCGCGCGTCAATCGTCACCGCGATACCCATACGATCGATGTCACGTTCGACGTTCAGGAAGGCCCGCGCGTCTTTGTCGAACGCATCGACATCGTCGGCAACCAGCGTACGCTCGACTACGTCGTCCGCCGCGAGTTCCGGTTGGTCGAGGGCGACGCCTTCAACACCGCGAAGATCCGGCGCTCGAAGCAGCGCATCCAGAATCTCGGCTTCTTCAAGAAGGTCGAGGTCAACAATACCCAGGGCAGCGCGCCCGACCGCACGGTGGTCACCGTCGAGGTCGAGGAGCAGTCGACCGGCGAGATCTCGCTCGGCGGCGGTTTCTCGACGACCGACGGACCGATCGGCGATATCAGCCTGCGCGAGCGCAACCTGCTCGGCAAAGGCCAGGATCTGCGCGTCGGCCTGACCCTATCGGCCCGTTCGCAGCAGGTCGATCTCAGCTTCACCGAGCCGTATTTCCTCGACCGCAACATTGCCGCCGGCTTCGATCTCTTCCAGATCGACCAGAAGAACCAGCTCAATTCGACCTACGACCAGTTCACCCTCGGCGGCGCGCTGCGCGCCGGTTACCAGATCAGCGAACCACTGCGCCAGACGTTGCGCTACACGCTGCGTACCGACGACATCAGCAACGTCCAGAGCAATGCCTCGGACTTCATCAGGCAGCAGCAGGGCACCCGGACGAGCTCGATCGTCGGCCAGGTGCTGCTCTATGACAAGCGCGACAACCGCAACGACCCGACCGACGGGTATTTCGTCTCGCTCGGCACCGACGTGGCCGGTCTCGGCGCCCGTGTGCGCTACGCGCGCGAAAAGCTTCAGGCGGCCTATTACTATCCGCTGAAACCGGAATGGGTGTTCAGCACCAGCGGCGAGGTCGGCACTATTCACGGCCTCGGCCAGGGCGTGGCTATCCAGGATCGCTTCTTCGTCGGCGGCGACAATCTGCGCGGCTTCGCCACCGCCGGCATCGGCCCGCGCGATGTCACCACGGGTGACGCGCTCGGTGGCAATACCTATTACGTCGGGTCGGTGGCGCTCGACTTCCCGCTGGGCCTGCCGCAAGAATTCGGCATCACCGGCCGCTTCTTCAGCGACTTCGGTAGCCTCTTCTCCATCGATCTCCCGGCCAGTAACTCCACCGACACCCTCGCGAATTCCCCGGCGCTGCGCTTGTCGGGAGGCACCGGCGTGTCGTGGAAATCGCCGCTCGGGCCGATCCGTCTCGACCTTGCCTATCCCATTCTCAAGAAGACCTTCGACAAGAAAGAGTTCTTCCGCGTCGGCTTTGGTACGAGGTTCTAGATGTTCGCGAAACTACGCCGCTATACGCTAGCCGTGACGATTGCCGCAGGGGCGGCAATGGCTGGCCTTCCGGCGCATGCCGCCGATCAGCCGCCGGTTCAGCCCGTCGTCGTCCTGGTGGTCGACATGCAGCGGGTGCTGCAGGAATCCAAGGCTGGCAAGATGATCCAGTCGCAGATGCAGCAGCAAGTCTCGGCCTATCAGAAGAACCTGGCGAAGCAGGATCAGGATCTGGCGGCGACGCAGCAGGATCTGCAGCGCCAGCAGTCGATCCTCGCGCAGGACGCCTTCGCCCTCAAGGTCAAGGAATTCGAGCAGCGCGTCAGCGATGCGAGCAAGCGGGCGCAGGAAGCGCAGCAGAACCTGTCCGAGAGCCGTAACGAGGCCGTCGGCAAGGTCGACACGGCGATGCTCCAGGTCATCGACGGCCTGGCCAAGGAGCGCGGCGCGAACCTCATCCTCAACCGCGGCGCGGTGGTGATGTTCGACGTCCGCATGGATGTCAGCGACGAGGTCATCAAGCGCCTCGACGAGAAGCTCCCGGCGGTGACGGTGAGCTTCAACCGTCCGGCGGCGGCAGGAGCGCCGGCGGCCGGCGCGAACGGTGCAGCAGCCGCCAAGCCGGGCGCCCCGCCCAAGAAAAAATAGCACCATGACCGATCCGCGGTTCTTCGCGCCGGTCGGACCCTTGATGCTCGGCGAGCTGGCCAAGCGGACCGGCGCCGAGATCGCCTGCGGGCGCCCGCGAGTTCGGCCTGGCGGATGTCGCGCCGCTGGAGACGGCCGGGGAGCGTCATGTGAGCCTCCTCGACAATCACAAATACGTCGAAACCTTCGCGCGCAGCCGGGCGGGCGCCGCCTTCGTCCATCCCGACATCGCCGGCCGGGCGCCGAGCGGCATGGCGCTGTTGCTCACCCGCCAGCCTTACAAGGCCTATGCCTTGGCGGCGCAGGCTTTCCATCCGTCCGCGCCGGTGCGGCCGGGGATCGCGCCGAGCGCCGTCATCGCTCCCGACGCTCGCCTCGGCGAGGGCTGCGAGATCGGTGCCAATGTCGTCATCGGCGCCGAGGCGATGATCGGTCCCGGCAGCCGGATCGAGGCCAATAGCGTGATCGGCGAGCGCGTCGTCGTCGGCGCGGCAGCGCGGATCGGCGTCAATGTCAGCCTCAGCCACTGCGTGATCGGCGAGCGGGTGCGCATCCTGCCGGGGGCCCGGATCGGCCAGGAAGGCTTCGGTTTCGCCCCCGATCCCGACGGCTATGTCCGGGTGTCGCAGCTCGGCCGCGTCATCATCGGCGCGATGTCGAGATCGGCGCCAATACGACGATCGATCGCGGCGCCGGGCCGGACACGGTGATCGGCTATGGTACGATGATTGATAATCTGGTGCAAATCGGGCACAACGTCGTTATTGGCCGGTGTTGCGTGATCGTCGCGCAGGTTGGCATCTCGGGTAGCACCAAGCTCGATGATTTTGTCATGATTGGCGGGCAGGGCGGTTTGGCCGGTCACCTGACACTGGGCAAGGGAGCGCAGGTGGCGGCGCGTAGCGGCGTCCTCCGCGATATCGCGCCGGGCGAGACCGTCTGCGGCTATCCGGCGCTGCCATCGAAGGAATTTTGGCGCGGCGTGGCGTTGCTCCAACGGCTCGCGCGGAAGAAGGGCGGATAGATGGATACGGCCAGCCAGCAGGGCCGGGTGCCTGATCTCGATATCGAGCGCATTCGCGCGATGATCCCGCATCGCTACCCGTTCCTGATGATCGACCGGGTGGTCGAGATCGTTCCCGATGAGAGCGCCGTCGGGATCAAGAACGTATCGATCAACGAGCCCTATTTCGCCGGCCACTTCCCGCAGCGGCCTGTGATGCCGGGGGTGCTGATCATCGAGGCGATGGCGCAGACCGCCGCCGTCCTCGTCGTCCAGACGCTGGGCAGCGGGGCGGAGGGCAAGCTCGTCTATTTCATGAGCGTCGACAGCGCCCGCTTCCGCCGGCCGGTGGTGCCTGGCGACACGCTGCGCGTCCACGTCACCAAGCAACGCAACCGGCTCAGCGTCTGGAAGTTCTTCGGCCAGGCCCATGTCGACGGTCATCTGGTTGCCGAGGCGACCTATACCGCGATGCTGATGGACTAAAGATCGGTCGGGGGGCATGACGCAAATTCATCCGACGGCGATCGTCGAGCCGGGCGCCCGGCTCGCCGGGACAGTCGCGATCGGCCCATATTGCCATGTCGGCAGCGAGGTCGAGATCGCCGAGGGCGTGACGCTGCATGCGCATGTCGTCGTCGCCGGCCGCACGCGCATCGGCGCCAATACCAGGATCTTTCCCTTCGCCTCGATCGGCCACGAGCCGCAGGATCTCAAATACGCGGGGGAGAAATCCGCGCTCGTCATCGGCCGCGACAACATCATCCGCGAGCACGTGACGATGAACCCGGGCACCACCGGTGGCGGCATGGTGACGCGGGTCGGCGATCACTGCCTCTTCATGGTCGGCGCCCATGTCGCACATGACTGCCAGGTCGGCAGCAACGTGATCATGGCGAACAACGCGACGCTGGCCGGCCACGTCGTCGTCTCCGACTACGCGATCCTCGGCGGCTTGTCGGCGGTGCATCAATTCGTCCGCATCGGCCAGTACGCCATGATCGGCGGCATGTCGGGGGTCGAGCGCGACGTCATCCCCTATGGCTCGGTCATGGGCGACCGCGCGCGGCTCTCCGGCGTCAACATCGTCGGCATGCAGCGCCGCGGCTTCTCGCGCGAGGAGATCCAGACGATGCGCAACGCCTTCCAGCTGCTCTTCGCCGATGGCGGCACGCTGAGCGAGCGCGTCGAGGATCTCGCCGCGCGCTTCAGCGACGTCAAGCCGGTCAAGGACATCATCGATTTCATCCGCGCCGATTCGAGCCGCGCGATCTGCCAGCCCGGCGAGCGCTCGAAGGGGAATGGTGGGTAAGCTCGGCATCCTGGCCGGCGCCGGCGAGCTGCCGCGCCGCATCATCGAGGCCTGCCGCGCCGCCGATCGCGATTTCTTCGTCCTCGCCTTCAGGGGCGAGGCCGATCCCGCCATCCTCGCCGACGTGCCGCATGCGACGATTCGCCTCGGCGCCGCCGGCGAGGGATTTCGCCTGCTGCGCGAGGCCGGCGTCGAGGAGCTCGTCTTCGCCGGCGGCTTGAAGCGGCCGACCGTCACCTCGCTGCGGCCGGATTGGCGGGCGGCCAAGTTCTTCGCCCGCATCGGCTATCGCGCGCTCGGCGATAACGGGCTGCTCTCCGCCGTCATCGCCGAGCTTGAGGGCGCGGGCTTCAAGGTGGTCGGCGCCGACACCATTCTGACCCGCGACGTGGCGCCGCGCGGCATTTTCGGTCGCGTCGCGCCGGACGCGCAGGCCGAGGCCGATATCGCCCATGGCCTGACCATCGCACGCAGCCTCGGCGCGCTCGATATCGGCCAGGCGGTCGTCGTCCAGCAGGGAATCGTGCTCGGCGTCGAGGCGATCGAGGGAACCGATGCACTGCTGGCGCGCTGTCGCGAGCTCGCCCGCGAGGGGCCGGGCGGCGTCCTCGTCAAGATCGTCAAGCCGCAACAGGAGCGGCGCGCCGATCTGCCGACCATCGGGGCGCGCACCGTGCAGGCGGCGCTCGCCGCGGGGCTGCGCGGTATCGCCGTCGAGGCGGGCTTGACGATCGTCCTCGATCCGCCAGGCGTCATCGGCGCCGCCGATGCGGCGGATTTCTTCGTCATCGGCGTCGAGCCGGGCTGAGCCCGCCAGCATGCCAGCCGACACCGACGTCCCGCTGATCTTCGTCATTGCCGGCGAGCCCTCGGGCGACGTGCTGGGCGGCGCGCTGATGGCGGCGTTGCGAGAGCGCACCGGCGGCGCCGTCCGCTTCGCCGGCATCGGCGGCGAGCACATGGCGAAGGAGGGGCTGCGCTCGCTGGTGCCGCTGCACGAGCTGGCGATCATGGGCATCACCGAGGTACTGCCGCGCGCCCGGCAGGTCCTGCAGCGCGTCCGCGAGACGGCCGACACGGTGATGGCGATGCAGCCGGCGGCGGTGGTGACGATCGACAGTTCCGGCTTCACCTGGCGCATCGCGCAGCGTTTGCGCGAGCGCGGCGAGCGGGTGATTCTGATCCACTACGTCGCGCCGATGGTGTGGGCGTGGCGCGCGTCGAAGGCGCGCAAAATCGCCCGCTGGTATGACCATCTGATGACGCTGCTGCCCTTCGAGCCGCCCTATTTCACCGCCGTCGGCCTGTCCTGCCGCTATGTCGGCCATCCGGTGCTGGAGAGCGGCGCCGAGCGCGGCGACGGCGCCGCCTTCCGCTGCCGCTACCGCATTCCCGCCGAGGCGCAGGTCCTCTGCCTGCTGCCCGGCAGCCGGCGCGGCGAGGTGGGGCGGCTGTTACCGATCTTCCGCCAGACCGTCGAGGCGCTGCTGCGCCGCCGTCCCGGGCTGGTGCTCGTCCTGCCGACCATCGAGCTGGTTGCCGATGCGGTCGGCGAGGCGACGCGAAACTGGCCGGTGCCGGTGACGATCGTGCGCGGCGTGCCGGAGAAATTCGCCGCTTTCGCGGCGAGTGACGTCGCCCTCGCCGCCTCGGGGACGGTGCTGCTCGAGCTGGCGATGGCCGAGCTGCCGGCAGTGGTGGCATACAAGATGAACCCGCTGACCGGCTGGCTGGCGCGCCGCCTGGTCAAATCGCACTATGTCAATCTGGTGAACATCACCCTCGACCGGCTCGTCGTGCCCGAATTGCTGCTGGAGGAATGCACGCCGGACAGACTAAGCTTGGCGCTCGAGGATTTGCTGGGCAACGAGGCGGCGCGCGCGGCGCAGGTCGCCGGCTATCGCGAGAGCCTGGTGCGGCTCGGCCGGGGCGGCATCGCCCCCAGCCTGCGCGCCGCCGACGACGTGCTCGCCGTCATGCGCGAGCGCGGCATCACCGGGCTAGTCGAGTGAGACTGTCGAGGGGGGAATGAAGCGATGGATACCAGGACCGCCGACAAGACCGCGTCGGGCAAGCCCATCATTGGCAAGGCCCGCATGCTGCACACGATGATCCGCGTGCTCGATCTTGATAAATCGATCGATTTCTACACCAACAAGCTCGGCATGACGCTGAGCCGGCGCAGCGACAACGAGACTGGGCGCTATACCGTCGCCTTCGTCGGCTATGGCGACGAGAAGGACGCCACGGTCGTTGAGCTGACCCATAACTGGGATCGCACCGAGCCCTATGATCTCGGCACCGCCTTCGGCCATCTCGCCATCGGCGTCGAGGACATCTACGGCGTCTGCACCAAGCTCGCCGCCGCCGGCGTCAAGGTTCCGCGGCCGGCCGGACCGGTCAAGGGCGGCACCACGGTGATCGCCTTCATCGAGGATCCCGACGGCTACAAGATCGAGCTGATCGACCGGCTCTAGCGTCCGTCACCCTCGCAGCTTCCCGCCACCGGCCTGTCGAAGTCCGGGAGTGGTGAAATCAGCTCTCGACATATCCCCTCCAGGGGGATAGGTTATGCGCGATGAGCGAGCAACCGCACAGCACCCATCCCGCGATCGTCAATCGGCTGAAGCGCGCCGAGGGCCATCTGCGCAAGATCATCGCCATGATCGAGGCCGAGCGCAGCTGCCTCGACCTCGTCCAGCAGCTCCATGCCGTCGAGCAGGCGATCGCCAATGCCAAGAGGACGCTGATCCACGATCACATCGACCATTGCCTCGAGCAGAGCGTCGGGCCGCTGACGCGTCAGGCGCGCGCGCCGGTCGAGGAGTTCAAGGCGATCACCAAATATCTTTGAGAGGGGACTACCGTGGGCGACAATTCCGAGCTGTTGCTGATCGCGGCGGTGGCCGGCGTCGGCGTGCTGCATACCATCGTGCCCGATCACTGGGTGCCGATCACGCTGATCGCCCGGCAACGCGGCTGGTCGCAGCGCGAGACGGCGCTCGTCGCGTTGCAGGCCGGCGCCGGCCATGTGACGTCGACGCTCCTCATCGGGTTGCTCGTCTGGTTCGCCGGCGCCGTCGTGGCGTTGCGCTTCGGCCATCTCGTCGAGACCGCCTCGAGCATCGCCCTCATCGCCTTCGGCGGCTGGATCGCCATCGCGTCGTGGCGCGAACTGCGCGGCGCGGGCGGGCACGGCCACAGCCACGGCCATGCGCACGGCCATCCGCACAGCGACGAATCCGGCCACGACCATGCCGGGGGCCACGATCATGCCGGGGATCATGCCACAGGCCACGACCATGGCGGCACGCATGACCATGAGACGGCGCCGGAGGACGATCCGCTCTATGCACCCTCGCGCGAGGACGCCGCCATTCTCGCCCGCCACGCGCATCTTCATCGTCATGGCGCGGGCGTGCCGCATCTCCACTGGCACGACCATCACGCGGACAGCACGCATGATGCGGCGACCACGCTCGCCGCGGCGCCGCCGCTGCACGTTCATCGCCACCGGATGACGGCGCGCACCGCCTTGCTGCTGATCCTCGGCTCGTCGCCGATGGTGGAAGGCATCCCGGCTTTCTTCGCGGCGGGACAATATGGGACGGGGCTGATCGCGGTGATGGCGGTGGTTTTCGCGATCACCACCATCGCCACCTATCTACTGCTCTGCGTCTACTCCACCGCCGGGCTGCAGCGCGTCAGCCTCGGCCCGCTCGAGCGCTATGGCGAGGTGCTGAGCGGCGCCTTCATTGCCCTGGTCGGCGTGGTGTTCTGGATCTGGCCGATGCTCTAGAGCGTCGGACGTTCAAGTGAGGTCACAGGCATAGCCGTCGTGGCGAAAGAAGTTCCGGCAATCGGTTGGAGTGAAGAGGGCGCAGATATCGCCGATGGCCTGCCACAGCGCCTCGATGGTCCTGGCATTGAGCTTGCG
>DATAQP010000130.1:0-3372 GCA_036264595.1 Allostellaceae bacterium | reverse complement strand
CATCGCTGTCGGGCGTTGCGTCGCCGCGCGCGATCGAGCCGAAGATGCCGAGCGAGCGGATCGGCCAACGGCGCCGGAGATCGGGCAGCGCTGCGCGCAGGGCGGTCAGCACCTCCTCGCGGTCGGTCATGCCGGTATCTCCATCGCTCTCGCTCGCGTCACAATACCGTGAAGCGTTACCACGGAGTTTGCTCGATTGGGCTCCGCGCAGCCAGCCCGGCGTGAGCGGGAAGGCACGCACACAAGCATGAACGGCCTTTGATCGCACGGCTATTTTCGTCATTCCGGCCGAAGCGCAGCGAAGAGCCGGAACCCAGAGTCTTGACTGAATTGCTGGGTTCCCGCTTTCGCGGGAACGACGATCGAGGTGCAGGAAGCGAAATCTGGGCATGCCGTAGCGCGTGAGCGGCGGCGGCGGGAGCACGGTCGATGGAGGCGGAAGAGGGAGCGCAAGCGTCCGGCGATCGGCGCGTGTCCATAAATGACCGATTTGGCTTGACATATTTCCATTGCGCTATTATATTTCCCGCAAACCAACCATTGAGGTGCCTCTTGTTCCTAAAAATCTCCCGCCGCAGGACGCCTTCCCGTGACACCCAATCTGGCAACAGGCAAGGGTGCTCCAGTGGTCGGGGAAAGCCGAGGTCCGACGACCAGTACTATCATCGGGGGAATCTGCGTCGTCACCCAACAACCGGCCACCTGTTTTTTTCCTGTTGTTTACAGGCGGACGCAAGAAAGTTGCGCTGCGTCGTGGCTTCACCCGCCCGTCGCGTCGCGACCCCTTGCCTCGGCGCGGCGCTTGCATGCTAGGGTATGGCAACCGCCAAATCCCATCCCGCACCCCCGTCCCACGCCGCCACGAGGTACTCCATGGATGTCCGTGACCGCTCGCATGATGTCGCCCCGCCGATGACCGGGAAATTCGGCATCGGTCAGCCGGTGCCGCGCAGCGAGGATCCGCGTCTGCTGCGCGGCGAGGGACGCTATACCGACGACGTCAAGCTGCCGGGCCAGGCCTATGCCGTCATGGTGCGCAGCCGGCACGCCCACGGCATCCTGCGCGGCATCGACACCGCGGCGGCGCGCGCCATGCCGGGGGTGCTCGGCATCTATACCGGCGCCGATCTCGATGCTGCGGGGTTCGGCACGTTCACATGCATGATGCCGGCCAATAACCGCGACGGCACGCCGATGCATCAGCCGTCCTGGCCGGCTTTGGCGACCGACCGCGTGCGCTATCTCGGCGACGCCGTCGCCTGCGTCGTCGCCGAGACGGTGGCAGAGGCCAAGGACGCCGCCGAGGCGATCGAAATCGATGTCGACCCGCTGCCTTCGGTGACCGACGCCAAAGCGGCGCTGCTTCCCGGCGCGCCGGTGCTCTATGACGGCGTACCGGGCAATCTCGCCTGCGACTTCCACTATGGCGACAGCGAGAAGGTCGCCGCCGCCTTCGCAGGCGCGGCGCATGTCACGCGGCTGCCGATCGTCAACAACCGCATCGTCGTCTGCGCCATGGAGCCGCGCTCGGCGGTCGCGTCCTATGGCGAGGCGGACGGGCGCTGGACGCTCCATGTCGGCTGCCAGGGCGTCTTCGGCCTGCGCAACGCCCTCGCCAAGGACGTCTTCAACGTGGCGCCGGAGAAGGTGCGCGTGCTGAGCGGCAATGTCGGCGGCTCGTTCGGCATGAAGGCGCAGCCCTTTCCGGAATATGTCTGCATCTTCCACGCCGCGCGCAGAATCGGCCGCCCGGTGAAATGGACGGACGAGCGCTCGGAAAGCTTCCTCTCCGACTTCCACGGCCGCGATCACGAGTACCTGGCCGAGCTCGCCCTCGATAAAGACGGGCATTTCCTCGCCCTGCGCATCGAGGCCTATGGCAATCTCGGTGCCCGCCTCTCCGCCGTCTCGCCGCTGATGCCGACCGGCAATCTCCTGAAGAACGCGGTCGGCGTCTATAAGACACCGCTCGTTGAGGTCTCGACCAAGCTCGCCTTTACCAACACCGTGCCGATCAGCGCCTATCGCGGCGCCGGCCGGCCCGAGGGCAATTACGTCATGGAGCGGCTGATCGACGCCGCCGCCGCCGAGATGGGCATCGACCGCGTCGAGCTGCGCCGCCGCAACCACATAAAGCCGTCGGAGATGCCGTACAAGACGCCGGCCGGCACGGTCTATGACAGCGGCGATTTCACCACCCTGCTCGATCGCGCGGTCGACATCGCCGACTGGCGCGGCTTTGCCGCCCGCAAGAGCGCGAGCGCGGCACGCGGCAAATTGCGCGGCCGCGGCATCGGCAGCTTCTGCGAGGTGACGGCGCCGCCGATGAAGGAGATGGGCGGCATCCGCTTCGAGGCCGACGGCACCGTCACCATCATCACCGGCACGCTCGATTACGGGCAGGGCCACGCCTCGCCCTTCGCCCAGGTGCTGCACGAGAAGCTCGGCGTGCCGTTCGAGCGCATCCGCCTCTTGCAGGGCGACAGCGACGAGCTGATCGCCGGCGGCGGGACCGGCGGCTCGAAATCGATGATGGCGAGTGGCGCCGCCATCGTCGAGGCGAGCGAGAAGGTGGTCGAGCGCGGCAAAGAGATCGCCTCGATCGCCCTCGAGGCGGCGGTCGCCGATATCGAGTTCGCCGCCGGCAATTTCACCATATCAGGCACCGACCGCTCGATCTCGCTGATGGAACTCGCAGAGCGATTGCGCGGCGGGATGAGGCTGCCCGCCGACATCCCGGCGACGCTCGACGTCAAGCACGTCTTCGACTCGGCGCCATCCGCCTATCCCAATGGCTGCCACATCGTCGAGCTCGAGATCGATCCCGAGACCGGCATGGTGGCGATCGACCGCTATGCGACGGTCAATGATTTCGGCACCATCATCAATCAGCTGCTCGTCGAGGGCCAGCTCCATGGCGGCGTCGTCCAGGGCATCGGCCAGGCGCTGATGGAGCGCACGGTCTACGATGCCGACGGCCAGCTCCTCACCGGCTCCTATATGGATTACGCGCTGCCGCGCGCGCCCGACGTGCCGAATTTCACCTTCGTCAGCCATGCCGTGCCGGCGACGACCAACCTGCTCGGCGCCAAGGGCTGCGGCGAGGCCGGCTGCGCCGGCTCGCTGCCGGCGGTCATGAACGCCGTGGTCGACGCGCTGGCGCCCTACGGGCTCACCCATATCGACATGCCGGCGACGCCGCACCGCGTCTGGCAGGCGATCGCGACGGCGGGGCAGCGAGCGGGGTAGCGGCGATGGCGACGAGCGATCTTGGCGGGAGCGCGCATGCGGCGTTGGCGGTGGTGGCGTTCCTCGCCACCTCGTCGTCCGGCGCGGCCGCGGCATCCGGCAAGTTCGACGGCACCTATGAGG
>DATAQP010000085.1:0-4606 GCA_036264595.1 Allostellaceae bacterium | reverse complement strand
GCCCGCCTTTGCGGCCGATGACGGGCAGATCGCGGGATCGATACGACGCGACCCCGAGAGCGTCGCCGCTTGGCGCGGCGACCTGGCGCCCGACCGGCCGATCGTCGTCTATTGCGTCCATGGCCACGAGGTCAGCCAGGGTGTCGCGGCGGTGCTCCGCGAGGCGGGGCGATCTGGGTCTACCGCCCGACCGACAGGTGACGCGGCATCACACCGGAAGCAGCAGCACGTGGTCGCTGATCAGCGCCGCCGTGGTCCGAGCGACATCCGGCACGTCGGGTAGCCTAGCATCCACCAGCAGCGTCGACATGCTGTACCGAGGCGGCGATGGCACGCAGCTCGCCGGCGATGGTGGGATATTTCCCGGCCAGCGCGTCGAGATCGCCGATTTCGACATCCGCCAGCACGACGCCAGGCCACGCGGTGCTCGCGCCAAGGAACCAGCGACGCGCGCCGACCAGCCGCGCCGTATGGAACGTATTGCCCGGAATCAGCAGCTGCACGCGTTGACCGCTGCGCAAATCCGGTCCGACGACGATCCGCTCGCTCGTCCCGTCGCCATGCAACAGGAAGACCTCGAGCGGATCGCCGAGATAGTAGTGGTAGAGCTGATCGTTACGGATACGGTGAAGCCGCACCGGCGCGCCCGGCGTTACCATGAAATAGAGGGCGGAGCCCAAGGGCCGCCCGTCGGCGAACGGCGCCGGCAGCCCGCCCGCGGCGATCGCCGCCTTGCTCGCGAAGGTCAGCCGCACGGACCCGCAAGTGGCGTTCGGCTCGAGTGTCAGCAGGGCGCGAATTTCCTCGGCCGTCAGATCAGCACTCATGCGATCACCTCTGTCGTACCCGATCTATGAATCTCTAGGGGCCGCTCCATGATGTGGAGCGACCCCTCGATAAGCGAAGACCGCGGTGGTCGAGAGATGGTCGGGCATGTCAGATTCGAACTGACGACCCCCAGCACCCCATGCTGGTGCGCTACCAGGCTGCGCTAATGCCCGCGAGGGCGCGACTATAACAGGAAGCGGCGGCGATTCAACGACGAGACGGCGCTCTGCGCAATAAGATCGGATTTCACCGACGGCGCCCAACTATCGTTCGCGGCGGCGCAGCAGATCGCGCAGCTCGCCGAGTTCCCGCACCACCTCGGCGACGACACTCTGCATCTCGCTGGCGGCGTCGGCGGAGGCACGATCGATGGCGGCGAGGAGCGGCGGCAGATTGGGGTCGGGTTTTGCCGGGGAAGGCTTGGCCGCCGCCGCGGCCGGCGCGGGAACGCGTTCGGCGGGCGGCGCCGCCAGCTTCTCGCCGGCATCGGACACCGGCCCGACGATCGGCATGTTCTTCAGCGCGCCCTCGCGCAACAGACGCTGCACGCCTTTGATCGTATAGCCGTCCTGATAGAGGCACTGACGGATGCGGCGCAGCAGCAGCACGTCCTCCGGCCGGTAGTAGCGCCGGCCGCCGCCGCGTTTCAGCGGCCGTACCTGGGTGAATTTCGATTCCCAGAAGCGCAGCACGTGCTGCGGCACATCGAGCTCCTCGGCGACCTCGCTGATCGTCCGGAAGGCGCCGGCCGACTTTGCCGCGCGGCGCGCGGCGGGATCGAAGCTCTCGACCATGCTCATCCGGCGCTGGTCTTCGCCGGCAGGGTCTTGGCAAGGCTGGCGTTGATCTGATCCTTGAGGACGTGCGAGGCGCGGAACACGAGCACCCGCCGTGGGTTGATCGGCACTTCCTGTCCCGTCTTAGGATTACGCCCTATCCTCTTGCCTTTCTTACGAACTGCGAAGCTCCCGAAGGAGGAAATCTTGACCATCTCGCCGCGCGTCAGCGCGTCCGAGATCTCGTTGAGCACGGTTTCGACGAGCTCCGCCGATTCGTTGCGCGACAATCCGACTTCTTGGTAAACGGCCTCGCTCAACTGCGCCCGAGTGACAGTGTGTCCAGTCATGAGCCTTCCCCCTTTTTATGACGAAACGTTAGCTCTGGCCGGGAAGCCCGTCAATTACAGAGAGTTGGCCGCCTTAGTTCATCCAAGCGGCTTCATGATAATGACACGAGGAGAGAGGCCGCGCGAAGCGCGCGCCGATCGGCGCGGCGCGCCTTCCTTTTCCGGCGCGCTACCAGCGGATGAGGCTGGCGCCCCAGGTCAGGCCGCCGCCCATCGCCTCCATCAGCACGAGATGGCCGGGCTTGATACGGCCGTCGCCGCTCGCCTCGGCGAGCGCCAGCGGGATCGAGGCGGCGGAGGTATTGGCATGGCGCTCGATGGTCACCACCACCTTGCTGGCGTCGAGGCCGAGCTTGCGCCCCATGCTGTCGATGATCCGCCGATTGGCCTGGTGAGGCACCAGCCAGTCGATATCGGCGGCGGTCAGGTGATTGGCGTGCAACGTCTCGTCCACCGCTTCGGCCAAGCGGTGCACGGCGTTGCGGAAAACCTCGCGACCATCCATGTGAACGAAGCCGGCAGTCCGGGTCGAGGACGGGCCGCCATCGACATAGAGCATCTTGTAGTCGCGCCCGTCGGAATGGAGATGGGTCGACAAGATCCCGCGGTCGCCCGGGCCGGAAGCCGGCGCGGCGCGCAACACGACGGCGCCGGCGCCGTCGCCGAAGAGGACGCAGGTGCCGCGATCGTTCCAGTCGAGAATGCGCGAGAAGGTCTCGGCGCCGATCACCAGGGCGGTGCGCGCCTGCCCCGCCTTGATGAAATTATCGGCCACCGCCAGCCCGTAGACGAAGCCGGAGCACACCGCCTGGATGTCGAAGGCGCAGCCCTTGGTCATGCCGAGCTGTGCCTGGACCTTGGTCGCCGTCGCCGGAAAGGTGTTGTCCGGCGTGGTGGTGGCGAGGATCAGCAGGTCGATCTCGTCGCCGGCCATTCCGGCATTGGCGAGGGCGCGTTGCGCGGCGCGGCGCGCGAGATCGGAGCACAGCTCGCCCTCGGCGGCGATATGGCGCTGGCGGATGCCGGTGCGCTGCACGATCCACTCGTCCGAGGTGTCGATGCGCCGCGCCAGCTCGTCATTCGTGAGGATGCGCTCGGGGAGATAGGCCCCGCAACCAATGACCTGGGAGCGAAACTGCATGTCGATCAACTCAGAGTGCCGCCGATTGCGGCGTTTCCGGCGGGGTCTGAATGGCCTTGAGACGGGCGATCTCGTCGCGGATCTGATCGACGAAGCCGTTCAGCTTCATATCGACGGCAACGCCGATCGCGTTGGCGAAGCCAAGCGCGTCGGCGCCGCCGTGACTCTTGACGGCGATGCCGTTGAGACCGAGGAACATGGCGCCATTATAGCGCCTGGGATCCATCCGCTCGCGCATCTTCTTGAGCGCGTCGGCGGCGAAGAGATAGCCGATGCGGGCGAGCAGCGAATGCTTGAAGGCGGCGCGCAGGAACTCGCTGAAGAGCCGCGCGGTGCCCTCCGCCGTCTTGAGC
Organism: Allostellaceae bacterium; assembly: GCA_036264595.1. Classification (GTDB taxonomy): domain Bacteria; phylum Pseudomonadota; class Alphaproteobacteria; order ATCC43930; family CGMCC-115725; genus URHD0088. The sequence goes on along the minus strand of DATAQP010000085.1, from coordinate 1,158 downwards.
GCGACATTGCCGGTGAAGCCGTCGGTGACGATGACGTCGACCGTCCCGGCAGCGATGTCGTTGCCCTCGATGAAGCCGTGGAACTTGACCGGCGAGTTCTCGGCGCGCAGCTGCGTCGCGGCGGCGCGCACGAATTCGTGCCCCTTGAGGTCCTCGGAGCCGACATTGAGCAAGCCGATGGTCGGCTGCGTCAGGCCGAGGACGCTGCGCGCGAAGGCGTCGCCCATCAGGGCGAACTGCACGAGATTGTCGGCGTCGCAATCGATATTGGCGCCGAGATCGAGCATCACGCTCTCGCCGCGCTGAGTCGGGAAGAACGAGGCGATGGCCGGACGATCGATGCCCGGCAGCATCTTGAGCGCGATCTTCGCCATTGCCATCAGGGCGCCGGTATTGCCCGCCGAGACGATGCCATCGGCCCGGCCGTCCGCCACCGCGTCGATCGCCAGCCGCATGCTCGAGCGCCGCCCCGTTCGCAGGGCGACGGACGGCTTGGCATCGTTGGTGATGAACTCGCTGGTATGGTGAACCTGGGCGCGCGCCATCAGCCGCGGCATCTTGGCGAGCAGCGGCGTTATCTTCGCCTCGTCACCGAACAGCAGAAAATTGGCCTGCGGGTAGCGCTTCAGCGACTTGTCGGCGCCTCGCAGCACCATGCGCGGCGCCTGGTCGCCGCCCATCACGTCGAGGGCAATGGTGATCCGCGCGCTCAAGCCCGGCCGCCTTTACCCTGCGGGATCGCCCTAGGCGTTCTCAGACTGCGCGGCGACGACCTCGCGTCCGTTGTAGTAGCCGCAGGCGGCGCAGAGATGATGCGGCCGCTTGATCTCACCGCAATTCGGGCATTCGACATAGCTCGCCGCCGGAAGGGCGTGATGAGCTCGCCGCATGTTGCGCCGAGATTTGGAGGTTTTCTTCTTTGGAACTGCCATTTTGGGTAACTCACGAAGGGAAGACGGTCAAAGGGCCGCAGGTAATTAAACAAAAACCCCGCCCTCGGCAACCTCGTTCAGCACAGTATTACTTTTTTGCCAGCTTCGCCAACTCGGCGAAAGGATGCGGCACATTGCTCTCATCGGCCGTCGACTGCACGGAAACCGCGACTTCCCCACCCGTTATCTCCGGCGGGATGGCGGCGCCGGGGGCCCGCGGGAAGGG
>DATAQP010000066.1:0-6497 GCA_036264595.1 Allostellaceae bacterium | reverse complement strand
CGCGCGCGGCATCGTAGTCGAACGTATAGATGGCGCCGTCGAGCTCGCCGATGAGATAGACGAATCTGCCCGAGGGATGGAAGGCGAGATGGCGCGGTCCGGCCTTGTCCGTCACCTTGACGCTCGCCGGCGTGTTGGGCGTGAGGGTGCCGCTCACCGCATCGAAGCGGAACTGATTGACGAGATCGGCGCCCAGGCTGGTCGCCAGCACGAAGCGGTTCGCCGCGTCGGGCAGGATGCAATGCGCATTGGGCGCCGTCGGCAGGACCTGCCGAACCGGTCCGACGATGCCGTCGCCGCCGATCGGATTGACCGCAACCTTGTGCCCGCTATACGAGGCGCTGAGCAGATAGCGCCCGCTGCGGTCGGTCACGATATACGCCATCCCGTCCGCCAGCGGGCCGTTGCCGAGATGCCGCAGCTTTCCGCTTGCCGCATCGATGGCGAAGCTGGCCGCGACATAGGGCTCCGAGCGGATGCCGATGAAGAGGATGCGCTGGTCCGGGCTCATCGCGAGGGGCGACGTCGAGCCCGGCTTTGCCACGCCGGGGATGGGGATGGTCTCGATCGTCGTCAGCGCGCCGCTCTGCCGGTCGAGGCGGAGCACCGAGATGCTGTTGCTTTCGGCATTTCCGACGTAGACGGCGCTTGCCGCTTGCGCAGATGACATGAGCGATCCAATCACTGGTAGCGACGCCGGGCCGCGGCTCTGGCTACGGCATCAGAGGAGTGGTTTATGATAGCAAATCCGCCGGCCTGTCGACAGGCGTAGCGCGATCGCGCCATGATGATGACGGAAGCGCGACGGGGAGGGGACTGGATGGGCAAACGCTATGAGGAAACCTATCGTCGTGCCATGAGCGACCCGGCCGGCTTCTGGGCCGAGGCGGCCGACGCGATCGATTGGGAGCGGCGCTGGGACAAGGTCCTCGACGACAGCGACAAGCCATTTTATCGCTGGTTCGCCGGCGGCTCGCTCAACACGTGCTGGAACGCGCTCGATCGCCATGTCGCCGGCGGTCGCGCCGAGCAGCTCGCTCTCATCTATGACAGCCCGGTCACCGGCGGCAAGCAATCCTGGACCTACCGCGCGCTGCGCGACGAGGTGGCGCGCCTCGCCGGCGCGCTCAAGGCAATGGGCGTCGGTAAGGGGGATCGCGTCCTGATCTACATGCCGATGGTGCCCGAGGCGGCGATGGCGATGCTCGCTTGCGCCCGGCTCGGCGCCATCCATTCCGTCGTTTTCGGCGGCTTCGCGGCGCCCGAGCTCGCGACCCGCATCGACGACGCCAGGCCCAAGCTCATCCTCTCCGCCTCGTGCGGCATCGAGATCCAGCGCATCATCCCCTACAAGCCGCTGCTCGATGCGGCGATCGAGCTCGCCCAGTCGAAGCCGACCGGCTGCCTCGTCCTGCAGCGCCCGCAGGCGCTCGCTACGCTGGTCGCCGGACGCGACCGCGATTGGCGCGAGGCGATGGCGGCGGCGTCGCCCGCCGATTGCGTATCGGTGGCGGCGACCGATCCGCTCTACATCCTTTATACCTCGGGCACCACCGGCATTCCCAAGGGCGTCGTGCGCGACAATGGCGGCCATGCCGTGGCGCTGCGCTGGTCGCTCGAGAATATCTACGGCGTCAAGCCTGGCGACGTCTTCTTCACCGCCTCGGATGTCGGCTGGGTTGTCGGCCATTCCTATATCGTCTACGCGCCGCTGCTGACCGGCTGCACCACCGTTCTCTACGAGGGTAAGCCGGTCGGCACGCCCGATGCCGGCGCCTTCTGGCGCGTCATCGCCGAATATGGGGTGGTCGCCTTCTTCACCGCGCCGACGGCGTTTCGCGCCATCCGCCGCGAGGATCCCGAGGGCGCGCTGATCCGGCGATACGATCTCGCGAAGTTCCGCGCCCTCTTCCTCGCCGGCGAACGCGCCGATCCGCCGACCGTCGAATGGGCGGAGAAGCAGCTTGGCGTGCCTGTCATCGATCACTGGTGGCAGACCGAGACGGGCTGGCCGATCTCGGCGAACTGTCTCGGGATCGAGAGGTTGCCGGTCAAGCACGGCTCCGCGACGCGCGCCGTGCCGGGCTGGGACGTCCAGGTGCTCGGCACTGACGGTCACGCCGTCAAGCCCGGTGAGGTCGGCGCCATCGTCATCAAGCTGCCGCTGCCGCCCGGCGCGCTGCCGACGCTGTGGCAGGCCGACGAGCGCTTCAAGCAATCCTATCTCGCCGAGTTCCCCGGCTACTATCAGACGGCCGATGCCGGATATATCGACGAGGACGGCTATATCTGGGTGATGACGCGAACGGACGATATCATCAACACGGCCGGCCATCGCCTGTCGACCGGTGGCATCGAGGAGGTGCTGGCGGCGCATCCCGATGTCGCCGAATGCGCCGTGCTCGGCGTCGCCGACGCGCTCAAGGGACAGGTGCCGATCGGCTTCGTCGTGCTGAAATCAGGGGTGACGCACCGGCCCGAGGAGATCTGCGCCGACATCGTTCGCATGGTGCGCGAGCGCATCGGTCCGGTGGCCAGCTTCAAGACCGCTATCGTCGTGCAGCGCCTGCCCAAGACGCGTTCCGGCAAGATCCTGCGCGGCACCATGCGCCGCATCGCCGATCGTCAGGAATGGAAGATGCCGGCGACGATCGACGACCCGGCGACCCTCGCGGAGATCGAGGCGGCGCTGGTTGCGGCGGGATACGGCACCGGCTGATGCCGATGAGCCGGACCTACCTGCCGGCCTTGCGTGCGGCGGGCTGGCCTTAGCGGGCTGGCTTTAGCTAGCTCCTAGGCCTGGGCCGTCGCGCTGTCGCTCGCCTCGTCCGCCGCCTCCTCGGCGGGCGGCGCGACCTTCTTGCCGCGATTGGCGCGGGCGATGGCGGCGTCGAGCTCGGCCATCGTGCACAGCCCGATCGAGACCGGGTGGCGCGGCTTGATGTTCGGCGCGTTCCAATGCGTGCGCTCGCGGATCGCCGCGATCGTCGGCTTGGTCGTGCCGATCAGCTTGGAGATCTGCGCGTCGGTCAGCTCGGCATGGTTCTTGGTCAGCCAGGCGATGGCGTCCGGCTTGTCCTGGCGCTTGGCGATCGGCGTGTAGCGCGGCCCGCGATGCTTGACCAGCACCTCGGGCACCGCCTGCGGCGAGAGGGTAAGCCGCGCCTCGGGATCCTTCTGGCAGCGCTCGATGTCCTCGGCGGTGGTCTGGCCATTGGCCACCGGGTCGAGCCCTTGCATCTGCAGCGCCACCTCGCCATCGGCGATCGCCTGCACCTCGAGCTGGTGCAGGCCGCAGAAATCGGCGATCTGCTCGAAAGTGAGGGCGGTATTCTGGACGAGCCACACGGCGGTGGCCTTCGGCATCAGGGGAGTAGCCATGGTTGCGACCTCGGGATCGTCCGCTCCGTCCCGGCGCTACAGGGCGCACGGCAACAAGCGAAACGGTCATTTATGGATGATCTGCTTTATATAGTCGTTCGCGCCGGAGGTGGAAAGGGCCTTGCGCCGCCGCTCGCCGCCCGCACCCTCAGACGGTGAGCACGATCTTGCCGATATGTGCCGAGCTCTCCAGCAGGCGGTGCGCCTCGGCTGCCTCGGCCAGCGGAAAGGTCTGCTCGATCAGCGGCTTGACCTTGCCCTTCTCGATCAACGGCCAGACCTTCTCGCGCAAGGCGGCGGCGATGGCGCCCTTCTGCTCGACGGTGCGCGGGCGCAGCGTCGAGCCGGTGATGGTCAACCGGTTGCGCATGACGGGTATGAAGTTGATCTCGACCCGCGCGCCGCGCAGAAAGGCGATGCTGACGAGTCGGCCGTCCATGGCCAAGCTGTTGATATTGCGCTGAAAATAATCGCCGCCGATCATGTCGAGGATGACGTCGACGCCGCGCCCGGTGGTCTTCGCCTTGATCACCTGGGCGAAATCCTCGCGCTTGTACTCGATTGCCACGTCGGCGCCGAGCTTCTCGCAGGCCTGGCACTTCTCGATGCTGCCGGCGGTGACGAAGATGCGGGCGCCGAACTGCTTGGCGAGCTGGATCGCGGTCGTGCCGATGCCGCTCGAGCCGCCATGGACGAGGACGCTCTCGCCCGGCTTCAGGGCGCCGCGCTCGAAGAGGTTGGTCCACACGGTGAAGAAGGTCTCCGGCAGCGCCGCCGCCTCGACCAGGCTCAGGCCCTTGGGCACCGGCAGCACCTGCGGCGCCGGGGCGACGCAATAAGTGGCATAGCCGCCGCCGGCGACCAGGGCGCAGACCTCCTGGCCGACGGCGAGATGATGGACGCCGAGCCCGACGGCGACGATGGTGCCGGCGACCTCGAGCCCGGGAATGTCCGAGGCGCCCGGCGGCGGCGCGTAATTGCCTTCGCGCTGATGGATGTCGGGCCGGTTGATCCCGGCGGCGGCGACCGCGATCAGCACCTCGCCGGCGCCCGGCATCGGCATCGACCGCGCCGTAGGCTTCAGCACGTCCGGCCCTCCAAACCCGTCGATCTCGATCGCGATCATCGTCGTCGGCAACTGGCTCATCGCTCGCTCCTGTCAGGAGATGTCATCTCGGTTGCACCTCTAGCCCGAACGCGCGAGACTGGCAACCGATTGCGGCTTTGCGGACGGGCCGGAGGCGATATGTTCGAGAACCCCCATGCTCGAGGATGAGGATCTCGCGGCGCAAAAGCAGCCGCCGAAGAAAAAGGATCTGACGCCGCTCTCGATCGCCGAGCTCGAGGACTACATCATCGCGATGGAGCAGGAGATCGAGCGCGTGCGCGAGGCAATCGCCGCCAAACGCAAGCAGCGTGGCGGCGCGGAATCGCTGTTCAAGCGGTGAAAATGGGCCGTCGCCGGGATCCGGGCGACGGCCATCACAACCTGGTCGGTTTTATCGCGATAGTGTCCGCACCTTGATCGAGCGGGTAAGGGGCAGGGCCCTTTGTCTCGTGTTTGTCTCGCAAGTGCAGCATAATCGCGTGGGGCCGTAAGACAACTGGGGGGCCAACACGATGAGGAGATATCACGATGATCAAGGGTAAAGCGGCAATCGTCACCGGTTCGACGAGCGGCATCGGTCTCGGCATTGCCACGGCGCTCGCCGCCGAGGGCTGCAACCTCCTGCTCAACGGTTTCGGCGATGCGGCGGCGATCGAGACGTTGCGCGCCGGCCTTGCCGAGAAACACCGCGTCAAAGTGGCCTATTCGCCGGCCGACATGTCGAAGCCGGCCGATATCCGTGCCATGGTGGCGCTCGCCGAGAAGGAGCTCGGCGCCTGCGACATCCTGGTCAACAACGCCGGCATCCAGTTCGTCGCACCGATCGAATCCTTCCCCGATGAGAAGTGGGACACCATCATCGCCATCAACCTCTCCTCGTCGTTTCACGCCATCAAGGCGGCGGTGCCGGGGATGGTGAAGCGGCGCTGGGGCCGCATCGTCAACATCGCCTCGGCGCACGGCCTCGTCGGCAGCGACGGCAAGGTCGCCTATGTCAGCGCCAAGCACGGTCTCGTCGGCATGACGAAGGTTGTGGCGATCGATCATGCCAATGACGGCATCACCTGCAACGCGATCTGCCCGGGCTGGGTGCTGACGCCGCTGGTGCAGAAACAGATTGAGGACCACGCCAAGGAGCAGGGAATCTCGGTCGACAAGGCCAAGGAGAATCTGCTCAAGGAGAAGCAGCCGATGCTGCAATTCTCCACCCCCGAGGATCTCGGCGCCCTCACCGTTTTCCTGTGCGGCGATGCCGCCGCCACGATCACCGGCACCACCGTATCGATGGATGGCGGCTGGACCGCGCAATAGTGCCGTGGTCGGACGTTTTTTTGCCGCTTGGCACAACAAAAGAGGGGGGATTTCAGGCAGATGATCGGCGAGGATCTGCCCGACGAGCCCAAGGCCAAGTAGCCGGGATGCAGCCGTTAAGGACGCAGCTTTAAGCGGAGGAAAACGATGGATTATCGCCTGCTCGGTCGCAGCGGCCTCAAAGTCTCGCCGATCTGTCTCGGCACAATGATGTTCGGTGGGCGCACCGATGCGCCGACCAGCGAGCGCATCATCGCCAAGGGACGCGCTTGCGGCATCAACTTCATCGACACCGCCGACGCCTATAATGACGGCGCCGCCGAGACGGTCGTCGGCGCGGCGATCGGCAAGCAGCGCGACGACTGGGTGCTCGCCACCAAGCTGAGCAACCCGATGGGCAAGGGTCCGAATCAGCGCGGCCTGTCACGCAAATGGGCGATCGAGGCCTGCGAGGCGAGCCTGAGGCGGCTGGGCACCGACTATATCGACATCTACTACCTCCATAAGGAGGATCACGACACGCCGCTCGAGACGACCATATCGGCGATGGGCGATCTCATCCGCCAGGGCAAGATCCGCCATTTCGGCGTCTCCAACTATCGCTCATGGCGCGTTGCCGCGATCGCCGCGATCTGCGACCGGCTTGGCATCGACCGGCCGGTGGTCAGCTCGCCCTATTACAACGCGATGAACCGCA
>DATAQP010000597.1:0-1905 GCA_036264595.1 Allostellaceae bacterium | reverse complement strand
ATCGCGGTGGGCCTCGATGCCCGCGACGGCCGGGTTGCCGTCAAGGGCTGGGCCGAGACGTCTGACCTGCCGGTGCTCGAGATGGCGCGGCGCTTCGAGGATGCCGGCGTCGCCGCGATCATCTACACCGACATTTCCCGTGACGGGCTGCTCAAGGGGCTCAACATCGACGCTACCGTCGCGCTCGCCGATGCGACCATGATCCCGGTCATCGCCTCCGGCGGCTTGGCCTCGATGGACGATATCCGCCGGCTGCTCGAACCGCGGGCATCGAGGCTCGCCGGCGCCGTCGCTGGCCGCGCGCTCTATGACGGGCGGCTCGACGCCGCCGAAGCCTTGCGGCTGATCCGCCGCAGCCTGGCGAGTTGAGGAAGCATGCTGAAAGTCCGCGTCATCCCCTGCCTCGACGTCAAGGACGGCCGTGTGGTCAAAGGGGTCGAATTCGTCAACCTGCGCGATGCGGGGGATCCGGTCGAAGCCGCCATCGCCTATGATGCGGCCGGAGCGGATGAGTTATGCTTTCTCGACATCACCGCGAGCCATGAAGACCGCGCCATCATCCTCGACGTGGTGAGGCGGACGGCGGAGCGATGCTTCATGCCGCTGACAGTGGGCGGCGGCATACGCACCGTCGACGACATCCGGGTGCTGCTGCAGTCGGGCGCCGACAAGGTGTCGATCAATACGGCGGCGGTCAATCGGCGTGAATTGGTGAAGGAAGCGGCGGAAAAGTTCGGCGACCAGTGCATCGTGGTGGCGATCGACGCTCGCAGGATATCGCCGCCCGGCGAGGCCGGCCGCTGGGAGATATTCACCCACGGCGTGCGCAAGCCGACGGGGCTCGATGCGGTCGCGTACGCCCGGGAGGTGGTAGCCCTCGGGGCGGGCGAGATCCTGCTCACCTCGATGGACCGCGACGGCACCCGCCAGGGCTTCGACATCGGCCTCACGCGCGCGGTGGCGGACGCCGTCGCCGTGCCGGTCATCGCGTCCGGCGGCGTCGGCAATCTCGACCATCTCGCCGCCGGCGTGCGTGACGGCCATGCGGCGGCGGTGCTGGCTGCCTCCATCTTCCATTTCGGCGAGTTCACCATCGCCGACGCCAAGCGGCATATGGCCGCCGCCGGTCTCGCCATGCGTCTCGCCACATGACCGTCTATCGGTGTGCGACGGAAGGTGATATTGGCAAAAGTATGAGCGACTTTTCCATATATGACCTTGAGCAACGGATCGGCGAGCGCGCCGCCGCCAGCGCCGAGGACTCCTATACCCGCAAATTGCTGGACCGGGGCGTCGCGCAATGCGCCAAGAAGCTCGGCGAGGAGGCCGTTGAACTGGCGCTGGCGTCGGTCGGCGAGAGCCGTGAACGGCTGATCGACGAGGCCGCCGACCTTATCTACCATCTGCTAGTGGTCCTCAAGGCGCGGGATGTTAAGTTGGCGGAGGTCGAGGCCGTTCTCGGCGCCCGCACTGTCCAGTCGGGCCTGTCGGAAAAGGCCTCGCGCAAGAGCGGTTGACTGACGAGCGCCCCCGGCGCGATGCGGATGTACTTCATGGACCAGCGTGCCCAGGATCTTCTTTCGCCGTATCATGTCTTCTCACGGCCCGAATGGGCGGCACGGCGCGACGGCACGCCGATGACGCTGACGCCGGATGAAGTGGTGAGGCTGCGCTCGCTCCACGATCGGCTCGACATTGAGGAGATCGAAGAGATCTACCTGCCGCTGTCGCGGCTGTTGTCGCTGCACGTGGATGCCACCCAGCGGCTGTTTCTCGCCAGGCAGCGCTTCCTCGGCACCACCGACGCCAAGACGCCCTACATCATCGGGGTCGCCGGTTCGGTCGCGGTCGGCAAATCGACGACCGCCCGCGTGCTGCAGGCGCTGCTCGCGCGGTGGCCCAACA
>DATAQP010000571.1:0-3836 GCA_036264595.1 Allostellaceae bacterium | reverse complement strand
ACCTGACGGCATGGCGGCACGACATCCACGCCCATCCCGAGACTGCCTTCGAGGAGTACCGCACTGCGGAGTTCGTCGCCAACCGCCTCACCGAGTTCGGCATCAAGGTGCATCGCGGCCTTGCCGGCACCGGCGTCGTCGGGACACTGGAAGGCCGCGCGCCTGGCAATCGCGCGATCGCGCTGCGCGCCGACATGGACGCGTTGCACGTCCACGAGAAGAACGGCTTCGAGCATGCCTCGCAGACCAAGGGCAAGATGCATGCCTGCGGCCATGACGGCCACACCACCATGCTGCTCGGCGCTGCGCGCTACCTCGCCGAGACGCGCAACTTCGCCGGCACCGTGCATTTCGTCTTCCAGCCCGCCGAGGAGAACGAGGGCGGCGCCCGCAAGATGGTCGAGGACGGGCTGTTCGAGAAATTTCCCGTCGACTCCGTCTATGGCATGCATAATTGGCCCGGCCTGCCGGTCGGGCAGTTCGCCGTGCGCACCGGCCCGATGATGGCGTGCTCGGACAGTTTCGAGGTCATCGTCAAGGGCAAGGGGGCGCACGCCGCCATGCCGCATCTCGGCATCGATCCGATCGTCGTCGCCGCGCAGATCGTCACCGCCTTCCAGACCATCGTCAGCCGCAACGCCCATCCGCTCGAGAGCGCGGTGGTCACGGTGACGCAGTTCCATGCCGGCGATGCATGGAACGTCATCCCGCCCGAGGTTCTGCTGCGCGGCACGACGCGCTCCTTCAAGCCCGAGATTCGAGACCTCATCGAGTCGCGCATGCGCGGCATCGCCGAGAGTATCGGTGCCGCCTATGGCGCGGCTGTCGATTTCCGCTACTTCCGCCGCTACCCGCCGACCGTCAATACCGCGGCAGAAACCGAAATCGCGGCCGGCGTGCTTGAAGGCGTCGTCGGCGAGCCCAACGTGCGGCGCGACATCCTCCCCAGCATGGGCGCCGAGGATTTCTCCTTCATGCTGCAGCAGAAGCCGGGCAGCTATGTGTGGATCGGCAATGGCGAGAACCGCGAGAACCTCCACCACCCGGGCTATGATTTCAACGACGAGATCCTGCCGCTCGGCGCGACCTACTGGTCGCGTCTGGTCGAGACGGTGCTCGCGAAGGGATAGGCCTTCTAATTCAGCCGCTCGATCGTATCGGTGCGGTCGGCCGCCTGCTCGGCGATGGCGAGGGTGACCAGTCGGCGATCGGACCAGTCGAGCGTGTGGCAGACGATGATCTGGCGGATCGACTCGTCGCTCGCCACCGAGAGGGGCAGGAAGATACGCTCGGCGGACAGGCCGCTATCCTCGAGACGGAAGGCGCTGGCCGCGTAGATGCCGCGGCCGGTCGTCACCACCTCGCTCAACAACCCGATCACGAAGTCGCGATAGGCGCCGGCGAGCATATCGTCGACGAACCGGCCGGTCGGATCCCTGCCATAGGCGTTGACGATCGCCGTGCCGACGAGGCGATAGCGGAAGCGTCGATCGTTGCCTTCTTCGACGATCTCGACAATGCCGAGATTGGGCAGGATGTCGGTGAGATCGGCGGGATCGATCGATTGCCGGTTGGGCCACGGACGATTGCCGCGCTTGGCAAGCCAGTAATGATAGAGGCGCCGCAGCTTGGGATTGCGCTCGACCGCCCAGCCGCCGAGCAGCCCGGCAAGACGGACGCGCAGCTGCTCCTTGCGGTACGGCTTGGCGATCACCGCACCGCTGTCGAGCCCCTGCCAGCCCGCCGCGAGATGCTGGGCATAGCCGGTGACGTGGAGGATCTTGAGCTGGGGACGCACGGCGATGGCGGCGCGGCCGAGCGCGAAGCCGTCGAGCGTTCCCGGCATGACTATGTCGGTGAGCAGCAGATCGATTGGCGTATCGGTCTTGACGAGGGCGAGCGCCTCCTCGCCGTCGCACGCCGTCAGCACGGTGTAGCCGAGCGCCTCGACATAGCCGATCGCCACGTCGCGAACGTCGCTCTCGTCTTCGACAATCAGAACGGTGGCGCTTTGCATGGCTTAGGCTGGCCCGCCTGTAGTCTCGGCCGAGATCTTATGGCGACTAACTCAAGAAACTCCAAAAGATTTCCGTTAAAATTGCATCAAACGAGCGCCTGCCGGAGCGGTCCATGCCAGAGGAAACGCCATTTCGGCCGAGTGTTTTCACCATCGGTCATTCGACGCGGCCGATCGGGGAATTCATCGCTCTGCTGCGCGAATCGACCGTCGAGCTGCTCGTCGACGTCCGCGCCATACCAGGGTCGCGTCACAATCCGCAATTCGGCGGCGAAAATTTGCGCGCCGCGCTGGCCGATGCCGACATTGCCTATCGTCATATGCCCGAGCTCGGCGGACGGCGGAGCAGCCGCGCGAGCGCTGGACCGTCGCCTAACGGCCTGTGGCGAAATGCCGCCTTCCGCGCCTATGCCGATTACGCGCTGACCACGCCGTTTCGTGCTGGGCTAGAGGAATTGCTTGCGCTCATTCGGGTGCGGCGCTGCGCCATCATGTGCGCCGAGGCGGTATGGTGGCGCTGCCATCGCCGGATCATCACCGACTACCTGCTGGCGGCGGGCGAGGGCGTCGAGCATATCATGGCGCCGCACGAGGTCGAGGCGGCGCAGATGACGATGGGCGCGCAGCGAAATTCTGCCGGCGGGCTGGTCTATCCGCCGGCGCCGCCGGCGCAGGGCGTACTGGAGCTCTAAGCTGCGGGATTCCCTGCCGAAGCGGCGCTGCGGCGTCCGCGGGCGAGGCGTTCCATGTCGACCAGGGTATCGCGCAGCATCTGGTCGGCGCGGAAGCTGATCGTGGTGAAGTTGCGCAGGAACGCGTCCGAGCGCGGCAACTGGAACAGGGTCTCCTCGTCGCCGTTTTCGCCCATGGCGGCACAGACCAGGATGACATTCTCGTGCGGGGTGAAGACCAGCTCGCGCAGCGGCGTGCCGGGGCCGGTGACGTATTCGACGACGCGGTAGCGATCGGCCTTGTCAGTGGCGTCGGCAACCCGCATCCGGTAGGTGACGCGCGTCGCCGCCGCTTCGATCAGCGCGCGGGTGAACGGCCGCAGGAAAGCCTCGTCGAAGCCGAGCACGGCGGTCGGCCGATTCTCGGTCGCCCCCGAGCGTATCTCGAGCGTCGTCCAGATCGAGGCGCGCCCGCCGAAATAATCGGCCGAGGCGAGGTCGAGATTGATGGCGTCGATCGGCAAGGGCGCCATGATCGCAGCACTGCACAAGAAGGCAAAGCAGGTCGGCTCGCGCTGGAGCGAGATGGTCGTGCTCTGCTCCAAATTGCGGTCCTTGAGGGTGGGCGACTGTCCGATCATCGCGCGATCTCGTGCTCCTGGCGAGGCTGCCCATCCGTCGTCTGCCGACCGGGCCGTTCCATCGGTCGATTAGTCACTCTTCCGGTTAAAACATCGATAACGCGTGCGCCCCGGCAGGTTGCTTCGTTACCCCACGCGTCGCCGATCCTTGGCATTTTATCCAAATGCTCGACAAATATTCGCGCGGTGAAGATTTGGGATTTACCTAAAATACTGTGCGATACCTTTGGTTAGGCTCGCCGTCACAACGAAATGTTAAGGGAAATCCGCGAAAACACCAGTCGCGTGCAGCGCATGGGAGAGCAAGATGAATTCGTTGGCCGAAACAATACACAGTGCCCTGCAAGCGGCCGGCTCAGCCACCGAGAACAGGTTGCGCGACATCGTCGCCGATTTTGACGGCTTGAACCTCATCGAGGAGGAACGGCTGGCGGCGATCTCGACGATGATCGCGGCGACGGCCTGCGCTCGCCATGCGCGTCACAAGACGATCTATCTCGAAGCGGT
>DATAQP010000542.1:0-3912 GCA_036264595.1 Allostellaceae bacterium | reverse complement strand
CAACCGCATCAGCGAGTATCTGATGCTGCGCTTGGCCGATATCGGCATCCCGACGCATTTCGTACGCCGCCTTAACATGCGCGAGCAACTCGTTCGCCAGGTTGAGATAATTCCGGTCGAGGTCGTGATCCGGAACGTCGTCGCCGGCTCGCTCGCGACGCGGTTCGGCATGGAGGAAGGCACGCCGCTGCCGCGCTCGATCGTCGAGTACTATTACAAGAACGACGAGCTCGGCGATCCGATGGTCTCGGAGGAGCACATCACCGCCTTCGGCTGGGCGACGACCCAGGATCTTGACGACATGATGCAGATGGCGCTCAGGATCAACGACTTCCTGACCGGCCTCTTCCTTGGCGTGCAGATCCGGCTGGTCGATTTCAAGATCGAGTTCGGCCGCCTCTACAAGGAGGACGAGATGCGCATCGTCCTCGCCGACGAGATCAGCCCGGACAATTGCCGCCTCTGGGATCTCAAGACCAACGAGAAGATGGACAAGGACCGTTTCCGCCAGGATCTCGGCCGCGTCGAGGAGGCCTATCAGGAAGTCGCCCGCCGCCTCGGCATCCTGACCGAGGGCGGCCCGACCGACCTCAAGGCCGCCAAGGCGGCGCAATAGGAGCGTTCGAGAGCGACATGAAGGCACGCATCCACGTGACGCTGAAGACAGGCGTCCTCGATCCCCAGGGCAAGGCGATCGCCCACGCCCTCGGCAATCTCGGCTTCAGCGGTATCGGCGAGGTCCGCCAGGGCAAGTATATCGAGGTCGAGCTCGCCGAGACCGACAAGGCGCGCGCCCGCACCACGGTCGAGCAGATGTGCCAGAAGCTACTCGCCAACACCGTCATCGAGAACTACGCGATCGAGATCTAGGCGCGTCGCGCCCGGTCCGGGGCGAGGAAGTTCTTCGCCAGCGCGTGGTAGACGCCTTCGCGGCAGACCAGCCGGGAGGCGGCGTGGGCGATCACCGCGGCGGCCATCAGCGGCACCATCATGGCGTGATTGTCGGTCATCTCGCTGACGATGACGAAGGCGGTGATCGGCGCCTGCACGACGCCGGCGAAATAGGCCACCATGCCGAGCAGGATGATGGCGCCGAGCGGCGCGCCGGGAAAAAGCTGCGCCACGTCGACGCCGATCCCGGCACCGACGGCGAGCGAGGGAGCGAAGATGCCGCCCGGTATGCCGCTGACCGCCGAGGCGACGGTCGCCGCCAGCTTGACCAGGGCGAAACTGTCCGGCAGCTTCGCGCCGCCGTAGAGCATCTCCTTCACCTGAGAATAGCCGGTGCCGTAGACTGCGCCGTCCGAGACGATGCCGCAGGCGGCGACGGCGATGCCGCAGAGAGCCGCGAAAAGGATCGGATGGGTTTTCACCGCGGCGCCGAGCCGGCCCGGCAGCTCGCCGGCGACCACGATGAGGATTCGGCTGAAGAGGCCGCCGCAGAGGCCGCCGACGACGCCGCAGAGCGGGATGGCGAGCCAGTCGGTGCCGTTCGCCAGCATTGCCGCGCTGGTGCCGAAATAGGTGTAATTGCCGACCAGGGCGAGCGAGGTCAGACCGGCGGCGATGACGCCGCCGATGATCAGCCCACTGGTCCGCGTCTCGAAGGAGCGGCCGAGCTCCTCGATGCCGAAGACGATGCCGGCGAGCGGCGTGTTGAAGGCGGCGGCGACGCCGGCGGCCGCGCCGGCGAGGATCAACCCAGGCTGCCGGCGCGGCGACAGCCGTCCGACGGCGAACATCAAGGAGGCACCGATCTGCACAGTCGGGCCCTCGCGCCCGGCCGAGGCGCCGCAGACGAGGCCGAGCAAGGTGAGCAGCACCTTCCCTGCTGCGATGCGGATCGATACCAGCCGGCCGCGCTCCGCCTGGTCGGCGAGCTGACGCGCCGCGATGACTTGCGGAATGCCGCTACCCTGCGAGTTGGGGAAGAAGCGCCGGGCGAGGTAGACCGCGAGGGCGAAGCCGAGCGGCGTCACGGCGAGCGAGGCATAGGGAAAGCGTGCCACCAGGAGACCGAAGGCGCGCTGCGCCTGGTCGGCGAGCAAGGCCAGCGCCACCGCCGCCGCGCCGATCGCGAGGCCGCCGAGCAGGAAGATGGCGCGCCGCTGCCAGCGCGCCGAGAAGACCTTGATCAGCCGGAGACGATGGGCGGTGACGAACGGCATCATGCGCGCGGCGGCCTCATGCGAAAGCGACCGGTATCATGACCCGCATCCGCCCCCCGTCGCCACCCAGAAGCGCAGCTTGGTAGGCGTGCCCTCATGCGTTTCGCGCCCGGCCGGAACGCCGCCATTCGCCTGGATGACCTTGCGCGACGCCGCGTTGCCCTCGTCGCAGGTCACCAGCACGCGGGCGAGGCCGATGCTCCGCGCGACCGGCAGGACGAGGCTGAGCGCCCGCGCCGCGTAGCCGCGGCGCTGCTTCCATGGCACCACGGCGTAGCCGACATGGCCGGAGACATGCGCCGGCAGATCCTCGGTGCCACGCAGGAAGCGCAGATTGATCGCGCCGCAGAAATCGCCATCCGTCAGCCAGAAGACGCGAAAGGGAATGCGCGGCTTCACGCTGCCGTCGGGCTGCATCACGGTGCCCTTCTCGTCGACCAGATCTCGCAAGAAGGCGGCGGCGTCATGCCGTAAAGCGGCGAGCTGTTCGGGCGCGACATCGCGCATCGTGTTCGGCGACCAGCCGCGCTCGAGCGCCGCCGCGTAGGCCGGCAGCATCGCCTCGTTCGGCGCCACCAGGCGCAGTTCCTCGCTCATCACCGTCTCTCCTCTCTCATCTGGCCGATCCGGAGAGGTGCCCGATAAAGCCAAGGGCCCCGACCGTTTCCGGCGGGGCCCCTAGGCAGTCTACGCAACGGCGCAACGATCAGCGCATGCGACAACCCCTCGGCCCCGCCATCATGGCATGGGTCGAATGGCAACTCGTAAGGTTGCGTTGCGCGTTGCTCATGGCGCGAACCTAGCGAGCATCAGCGCGTTCTGTCAACACGGCGCTTCCCGGAATCAACGTGTGGGCTTTGCCTCGTCCGCCTCCGTAGGCGATGCCATGATTGACCGCCCAGACCGCCGCTTGTGTCCGGTTCCGCATATGGATCTTCTTCAGGATCGTCTTGATGTGCACCTTGACCGTGCCGTCGGCGATCTTGAGCTCATTGGCAATCTGCTTGTTCGGGGCGCCGTCGCACAGCCAGCCCAGGATCTGCATCTCGCGGTCCGAAAGGCCATCGATAGCGTTCGCCTGTACGGAGTCCCGCCCCTCCGTTGCTTGCTTGCCGGCGAGGAGCCGTGCGAGATCAGTCGTCAACACCTTCTCGCCGAGGAGGATCAGGCGTAGCGACTGATGGAGGGCATCGGCCGACATATTCTTGAGGAGATAGCCATCGACGCCCGCCGCCAAGGCCTCGGCCAACCGATTAACGTCGACGGCCGTCGTCAAGACGACGACCCGGGCCTCCGGCGCGGCGACGCGGATCTGCTCGATCGTGGCGGTCGGCCCCGAGCCACGATCCGGCAGGTCGACGAGCACGATGGCGGGTTGCAATGTCGCAATGAATGGCAGCGCGTCCGCAATCGAGGTCGACTCGTGCACCACCGTGAACGGGCTATCCGAGAATATCTGGCGCAGCCCCTCACGAAACAAACGGGCCGGATCAATCAAAATGATCGAACTGTTGGTCATAGGGATTCTCCGCAATCAAGCGAATATCTGCCCGCAATACGATGCAGCCGTCATGTTACATGAATGTTATGATAACACCAAAAGTTGTTCGATACGGAAGAATTTCCCGCACAGATTGGCTTGGCCCGGCCAGGACTCCGCTGGTGACCGGGCGAGCAGGGACGAAAGAGAAGCGGCGGATGCGTTTCCCGTTCCCGCTCTACATGACCCGAGACGTTACGCGAC
>DATAQP010000491.1:0-5430 GCA_036264595.1 Allostellaceae bacterium | reverse complement strand
CGGAAGACACGCGCGGCGCCGAGGCTGACTGCGGCAAGCAGCACGACGCCCTGGAAGAGCGGCTGCCAGAGTGGCGGCAGGTCGAAGACGAAGAGCAGATCTTCGATGGTGCGCAGCACGAAGGCGCCGAAGATCGAGCCGACGGCGCCGCCCGCCCCGCCATAGAGCGAGGTGCCGCCGATCACCACCGCGGCGATCGAGTTGAGCGTGTATGTCCCCCCGGCAGGGGCGCTCGCCTCGCCCGAGAAGGTGACGAAGGTCAGGAGGATGCCGGCGACGGCGGCGATGAGGCCGCTCAGCGCGTAGGCCACAAGCTTGGCGCGCGCGATCGGCACGCCCGACATGAAGGCGGCGCCTTCGGCCGAGCCGATGGCGAGGCAGGCTCGCCCAGTCACCGACAGGCGAAAGGGCACCCACACCGCGGCGGTGACGACGACGAGCAGGATCAGCGTGGTCGGCACCGTGTCGAACAGCTGGTAGGTGACGAAATCGGCAAGTTCGGTATCGATCTCGCCCCCCGGCACCGGGCGCAGCAGCAGGGCGATGCCGTAGAAGATCGCGCCGGTCGCCAAGGTCGTGATGATCGGCTGCAGGCGACCATAGACGATGATCGTGCCGCTGACCGCGCCGGCGACGACGCCGGTGGCGAGCACCGCGATTATGCCGAGCGCGACCTGGAACGGGCTGCCGATGACGATATGCGAGGCGAGGCAGTTGCACAGGATGAAGACCATGCCGACCGAGAGGTCGAGGCCGCCGGTCAGCACCGGCAGGGTCTGCGCCATGGCAACGAGGGCGAGCAGCACGCCCTTGTTTGCGGCGGTCGTCGCGACGTTGACAGTCAGGCCGGCCGGATGGTTGCCGATATAGATGCCGAACATCAGGATGAACAGCGCGATGGCAAGGAACATGCCGGAGCGCTGAATGACCCACAGCCGCAGCTCGCTCATGCCGCGACCTCGGCGCCACCGGTGAGACCGAGATTGAGCGCGCTGGCAACGATGTTGTGCTCGGTGATCTCGCCGCCCCGCAGCTCGCGCAGAATACGTCCCTGGTAGAGGATGGCGACGCGGTCGCAGCAGCCGATGAGCTCGTCGTAGTCGGTGCTGTAGAGCAGGACAGCGGCGCCGGCATCGGCGAGCTCGCGCAGCAGCTGATAGATCTCCTGCTTGGTGCCGACGTCGATGCCGCGCGTCGGGTCGTTGAGCAGGATGATGCGCGCCTCGGTCATCAGCCACTTGGCGATCACCACCTTCTGCTGGTTGCCGCCCGAAAGGGTGGCGACCGGGCTATCGATATCGTCGACCTTGATCGCCAGCTGGCGGACGACGTCGTCGATGCGCCGCGTCTCGGCGACGCGATCGACGGTGAGGCCGCGCGTCAGCTGTGCGATCGAGGCGAGCGAGATGTTGTCGCGCACCGACATCGGCAGCATCAGCCCCTCTGTCTTACGATCCTCGGGGATGAGCGCCATGCCGATGTCCTTGGACTTGGCCTGCAGCGGGCTTGTCGGCCGCACCAGTCGGCCGGCCACCGCGATCCTCCCCGTGACGCCGCGCAGCACGCCGAAGAGAGCGAGCAGCAACTCGCGCTGGCCCTGACCGTCGAGTCCGCCAAGCCCGACGATCTCGCCGTTGCCGACGGTGAGCGAGATGTCGTGCAGGCGCGGCGGCCAGCTCAACCGTTCGATCGCGAGGGCTGGCGTCGGCGGGATGGTGCGCACCGGCTTGGGCGGAAAGACATGGCGGTACTCGCGACCGATCATCAGCTCAACGATCTCATCGTCGCTGTGGCTGCCCTTGGGAAAAGTCTCGATGTGGCGGCCGTTGCGGAAGACGGAGCACATATCGGCGAGCTCGGCGATCTCGTGCATGCGATGCGAGATGTAGAGGATGGCAAGCCCCTCGTCGCGCAGCCGGTGAAGGATGGCGTAAACCGAGGCGACATCGGCGGCGGTCAGCGCCGAGGTCGCCTCGTCGAGGATGAGCAGCTTCGGATTGCGGCCGAGCGCCTTGGCGATCTCCACCATCTGGCGGCGCGATAGGGTCAGGTTCTTGACCAGCTCCATTGGATGGACGTCGGCGCAGCCGACGCGGGCGAGCAGCTCGGCGGCACGACGGCGCTGGGCCCGTCCGTCGATCAGTCCGAAGCGGCGGGGCGGGTCGGTGATGCAGATATTGTCGGCGACGGTCAGGTCGGGCAACAGCGACAATTCCTGAAAGATGCAGACGATGTCATTTCGCGTCGCCTCGGCCGGCGTCGCAAAGCGCACCGGGCGGTCGGCGAGGAAGATCTCGCCGGCGCTCGGCTGGACGACGCCGGCGATGATCTTGATGAGGGTAGACTTGCCCGCGCCGTTCTCGCCGAGCACGGCGTGAATGCTGCCTGCCCGACACGCGAAATCGACGCCCTCGAGCGCGGTGACGCCGCCGTAGCGCTTGGCGATGCCGTGCATGCGCAGCAGCGGCATGCCGTGGTCGGGGAGGGATGTATCGGTCATGGCTCTCCGGGAGGAGGGAGGATGAGGAGACGATCGCGGCTGAGCAGCGATTTCTGCCTGGCTTTCAGATGCCCCATCCTCCCGCTATGCGCGTCCCTCGTCCTCTCCCGGCCGAAGAGGGTGCGTTGCCCGCCCCGGCGCGGGCTTACTGGTTGGCCTCCGACTTGCCCATGATCTCCGTCGAGGTCAGGTTGACGCCGCACGGCGGAAATTCGTTCGGCGTGAAGAAATTGTCGCTCAGGTTGGAGTAGTAGTTGGCGCCGTCCTTGAAGTTCGGCTGCTCGGCGAGCGGGATCGGCACCGAGATCATCTGCGGCATGACGTTGCCCTGCAGCGCGGTCACCGCCGCCTTCATCGAGATGGCGACGAGGCCCGGCGATTGCCCGGCGGACGAGCACATCAGCCCATCCTTGGCATGCTCGGCGCAGAGCTTGCGGAACCCGTTCTCGGCCTCGCCCGAGACCGGGACGAAGGGGTGCTTGGCGTCCATCATCGCGCGCACCGTGCCGGTCGAGCCGCCTTGCGTGTAGACGCCGTCGAACTTGCCGTGGACGGCGATGGCATCGGCCGTCACCTTCTGCGCCGTGCCGTCGTCCCACATGCCGACCACCTCGACGAACTGGAAGCTGTTGCCGGGCGCCTCCATGACCTCGCGGAAGCCGATATGGCGGTCGCGGTCGACCGAGTTGCCCGGCACGCCGCGCACTTCGAGGATCTTGCCCTTGTTGCCGACATTCTTAGTCAGCCAGCGCGCCATGATGCGGCCCATCTCGGCCTGATCCTCGTTGACCATCATCACCTGGTCGGTGTCGAGGACGTTGTCGAAGGGGACGAGCACGACGCCGGCGCGGTTGGCGCGCTGGATCACCGGGCCGAAGGCGGTCGGGTTGACGGCGATCGTCACGATCGCGTCGTAGCCGGAATTGATGAAATTGTCGATCGCCGCGACCTGGGCGGCGACGTCGGTGCCGGTGCTGACCACTTTGAGCTCCTTGATCAGCGGCTTCATCTCCGGCGTTTCCGCATAGGCCTTGGCCGTCTTGATCATCTGGATGCGCCAGGTATTGCCGACGAAGCCGTTCGCCAAGGCGATCCGGTAGGGCGGGTTCTTCTTGTTCCACTGGAAGTATTTTGTGGCCGAGGCCCACGGCTTGAAGCATTGCGGGTTGACGCCCGGTCCACTGACCACTTTGGGGCTTTGCTGAGCGGCCACCGGCGTGGCCCCGAGGCCGAACATCACCGCGGTCAGGCATGCCACGGACGTGCACAGTATGCTTGCGCGCATTGGCGTCTCCTCCCGTATCGTTGGCCGTTCAGCCCGTGCGAATGCCTCCGCATGGCCGGATCTTATGCACCGTATGTTAGAGGCGGCAGACTAGAGCGTCAATCGGACGCCTTGAAATGACACAGCACCCGAGTTGACCTCGGGCCGGGGCACCGGCGCGCAGGCATCCTCTGTTCATTTTCGTTGACAGCCTCCATTGCCTGGCCCACGAGAAGCGATCACCGAGCGGGAGGAACAGATGCGATTGGTGGCATTCGAGCACGCGGGCGCGGCAAGGCTGGGTCTTGTCGAGGGCGATAGCGTCATCGATCTCGCCGAGGCGGCGCCCGACCTGCCGCGCGATCTCACCGGGCTGATCCGTGCCGGCGCTGCCGCCTTCGCCGCTGCGGGGCAGGCCGCGCGGACGGCGCGGCCTGGTGCCCGCCACGCCCTCGCGGGGCTGCGCTTCCTGCCGCCGATCGCCAAGCCGGGCAAGATCATCTGCCTCGGCCTCAACTACGCCGACCATGCCAAGGAAGGCGGCCACGCCAAGCCGGAATATCCCAGCTTCTTCATGCGCTGCGCGACCTCGCTTCTCGCTCATGGCGAGGCGATGCTGCGCCCGCAGGCGTCGAGCCAGCTCGACTACGAGGCCGAGCTGGTCGCCATCGTCGGGCGCACCGCCCGTCATGTCGCGAAGGAGAGGGCGTTTGACTACATCGCCGGCTATTCCTGCTTCAACGACGGCAGCGTGCGCGACTACCAGCGCAAGACGTCGCAATGGACGATCGGCAAGAATTTCGACAAGACCGGCGGCTTCGGCCCCTGGTTCGTCACCGCCGACGAGCTGCCGCTGGGCGCCGTCGGCCTCACCATCGAATCGCGCCTCAACGGCCACGTCATGCAGCACGCCAACACGCGCGACATGATCGTGCCGGTCGCCGAGACGGTCGCGCTCTTGACCGAGTGCCTGACGCTCGAGCCCGGCGACCTTCTGGTGATGGGAACGCCGGCCGGAGTCGGTCACGCGCGCAAGCCCCCGGTGTGGATGAAGGAGGGCGATACGATCGAGATCGAGATCGAGAAGATCGGCGTCCTCAGCAACCCGATCAAGGACGAGGTCCCGGCGCGCTAGAGCAACCACGCCGCGATGAAGGTCGAGCCCATTGCCGGGGCGCTCGGCGCGGAGATCGGCGATGTCGATCTCAGCGTCGATCTTGGTGCCGCCGCGATCGCCGAGATCCGCCGCGCCTTGCTCGACCATCTCGTCATCTTCTTTCGCGGGCAGAGCCTGACACCGGCGCAGCTCGTCGCCTTCGCGCACCGCTTCGGCACGCTCTCGCGCTATCCTTTCGTCGCCGGTCTCGCGGATCATCCCGAAATCATCGAGGTAACGAAGCGCGAGAACGAGCGGGTCAATTTCGGCGGTGTCTGGCATTCCGACACGACCTATCTCGAGGAGCCGCCGATGGGATCCATGCTGCTCGCCCGCGAGGTACCGGAAGCCGGCGGCGACACGCTCTTCGCCAATATGTACCTCGCTTATGAGACCTTGTCGGAGGGAATGCGTCGGCTCCTCGACCGGCTCGTCGCAGTCAACAGCTCGGCCAAGGCGGACGTCACGCGAACCCGCGAGGACAGCATCCGCACCAGCCCAAGCGCGCAG
>DATAQP010000436.1:0-7169 GCA_036264595.1 Allostellaceae bacterium | reverse complement strand
CGACATAAATTTCGATCGGCTCCCAAAAGCTTGCGCGGTGAAACTGAATCACGGCTCCGGCTTCAACATCTTCATCCGCAACAAGCATGCGGTGAAATGGGAAGACGTTCTCTTGAAGCTGCAGCGTTGGATTCGCTTTTCCTACTACAACAGCCATCGAGAATGGGCCTACAAGCAGATCATCCCTCGGGTTCTGGTCGAAGAGCTGCTGCAGGATCCCGCCGGAACTCTACCCGATGATTACAAGTTCCATGTATTTCACGGGAAGGTCCGACTGATCCAAGTCCACTACGATCGCTTCGGCGAGCAACGCATCAACCTCTTCGACGAGAATTACCGGCTGGTGAACGTCCGCTACCAGGCGCCGCCCGCCCTCACCAATACGCGCCCGCCGAGACATCTGCGCGCGATGATCGAGATCGTGGAGAGACTGGCGGCGAGCTTCAGCTATGCCCGTATCGACCTCTACGAGCATCTCGAGCGGATTTACTTCGGCGAGATCACGCACTATCCGGCTGCCGGCATCGGCGTCTTCGATCCTCCCGAATTCGATCGCATCCTAGGCGATCTGTGGCTCTATAGCCGGCCAATTCCGGAAAGATATTTCACCGCTTAAGTACTCGCCGGACCGTCTAGCCCGGGGGGACCGTTGCGCCGGCGCAGGAGATGTTGGATTTCGCCGACGACGCCGCGGCGGAACGTGAGAACGCAGAGCACGAAGATGACGCCCTGGATGATCGTCACCCACGAGCCGTACTGCGCCAGGTAGTTCTCCATCGCGATGACGATGAAGGCGCCGACCACCGGGCCGAGCACGGTGCCGAGCCCGCCGAGCAGGGTCATCAGCACGACCTCGCCCGACATCTGCCAGGTCACGTCGGTCAGCGAGGCGAGCTGGAAGACGATCGATTTGGTGCCGCCGGCGAGACCGGCGAGCGCCGCCGAGAGGACGAAGGCGACCAGCTTGTACTGATCGGTCTTGTAGCCGAGCGAGATGGCGCGCGGCTCGTTCTCGCGGATCGCCTTCATGACTTGGCCGAACGGCGAATGGATAGCGCGATAGATGATGAAGAAGCCGAGGAGGAAGATCGCCAGCACGAAATAATACATGGCGAGCGGCTCGTTGAGATCGACGACGCCGAGGAGCGTGCCGCGCGGCACTGCCTGGATGCCGTCCTCGCCATGGGTGAAGGGCGCCTGCAGCGCGTAGAAGAACAGCATCTGGGAAAGCGCCAGCGTCACCATGGCGAAATAGATGCCCTGGCGGCGGATCGCCAGCGCACCGAAGACAAGGCCGAGCAGCGCCGAGGCCGCCGTGCCCAGCAGGATGGCGAGCTCAGGCGGCAGGCCCCAGACCTTGGCGCTATGCGCGGCGACGTAGCCGGCGGCGCCGAAGAAGGCGGCGTGGCCGAAGGAGAGCAGCCCGACATAGCCGATCAGCAGGTTGAAGGCGCAGGCGAAGAGCGCGAAGCACAGCGCCTTCATCAGGAAGACGGGATAGAGCCCGAAGGGCGCCGCGAGGGCGAGCGCGACGAGGACGATGGCGAGGCGATTGCCCGAGAGCAGCCGGTTCTCGCTGCGTGCGACGATGGCGGCGGAGACGCTGTCCATTTCGCTCTCCTAGTTCGCCCGTCCGAAGAGGCCGGCCGGCTTGATCAGCAGCACGATCGCCATGATGACGAAGATCACCGTGCTCGACGCCTCGGGGTAGAACACCTTGGTCAGGCCTTCGACGATGCCGAGGCCGAAGCCGCTGATGATGGCGCCCATGATCGAGCCCATGCCACCGATGACGACGACGGCGAAGACGACGATGATGATGTTCGAGCCCATCAGCGGGCTGACTTGATAGATCGGCGCCGCCATCACCCCGGCGAGGGCGGCGAGGCCGACGCCGAAGCCATAGGTCAGCGTCACCATGCGCGGCACATTGATGCCGAAGGCCTGGACGAGGGCGGCGTTCTCGGTCGCCGCGCGCAGGTAGGAGCCGAGCTTGGTGCGCTCGATGAGATACCAGGTGCCGAAGCAGACGATGATCGAGGCGACGATCACCCAGGCCCGGTAATTGGGCAGGAACATGAAACCGAGATTCTGTCCGCCGGTGAGCTGTGCAGGAATCGCGTAAGGCTGTCCCGACGAGCCGTAACCCTGGCGGAACAGCCCCTCGATGATGAGGGCGAGGCCGAACGTGAGGAGCAGCCCGTAGAGGCGGTCGAGCTTGTACATCCAGCGCAGGAAGGCGCGCTCGAGCAGAATGCCGAAGGCGCCGACGATGAGCGGCACGATGATCAGCGACGGCCAGTAGCCGACGCCGAGAAGATTGAGCAGGAACCAGGCGCAGAAGGCGCCCATCATGTATTGCGCGCCATGGGTGAAGTTGATGATGTTGAGCAGCCCGAAAATGACCGCGAGGCCGAGGCTCAACATGGCGTAGAACGCGCCATTGATCAGCCCGAGCAGAAGCTGGCCGAACAGCGCCTGCGGCGGAATGCCGAGCAGCTCGAACATCACCCTTCACCCATGCGACGCAAGAGGGTCAGCCTTTCTTGACCAGCGGGCAGGCGCTCTCGCTGAGCGGGCGATAGGCCTCCTCGGCCGGGATCGTCGCGAGCTGTTTGTAATAGTCGTACTGGTATTTGGACTCGCCCGGCGCCTTGACCTGGAAGAGGTACATGTCGCGCACGACGCGGCCGTCCTCGCGCAATTTGCCGTTCTTGGTCATGAAGTCGTTGATCGGGATCTCGCGCATCTTAGCGACCACCGTCTTGCCCTCGTCGCTCTTGGCCGCCTCGATTGCCTTAAGATAGTGGATGACAGCGCCGTAGACGCCGGCCTGCACCATCGTCGGCACCTTGCCGGTCTCGGCGATAAAGCGCTTCGCCCACGCCCGTGTCTCGTCGTTCTGGTCCCAGTAGAAGGCCTCGGTCAGCACCAGCCCCTGTGCCGTCTGCAGGCCGAGACTGTTGACGTCCGAGATGAAGACGAGAAGGCCGGCGAGGCGCTGGCCGCCGGTGACAATGCCGAACTCAGATGCCTGCTTGATCGAGTTGACGGTGTCGCCGCCGGCATTGGCGAGGCCGATGACCTTCGCCTTCGAGGACTGGGCCTGCAGGAGAAAGGAGGAGAAATCGGCATTGTTGAGCGGCACGTTGACCGAGCCGAGCACCTTGCCGCCGGCCGCCTTGACCACGGCGCTGGTGTCGTTCTCGAGGGCATGGCCGAAGGCGTAATCGGCAGTCAGGAAGAACCAGGTGTCGCCGCCCTGCTTGACCAACGCGCCGCCGGTGCCATGCGCCAGCGCATAGGTATCATAGGTCCAGTGCACGCCGGTCGGCGAGCAGGCCTTGCCGGTGAGGTCGGACGAGGCCGGCCCCGACATCAGGAAGACCTTACCCTTCTCCTTGGTGACGTCCTGCACGGCGAGCGCGACCGACGAGGTCGGCACGTCTACGATGGCGTCGACCTTGTCCTGATCGATCCACTGGCGGGCGATCGCCGAGCCGACATCGGCCTTGTTGAGATGGTCGGCGGAGATGATCTCGATCGGCTTGCCGGCGACCTTGCCGCCGAAATCCTTGACCGCCATCTGGGCGGCAATGACCGAACCCTTGCCGCCGATATCAGAGTAGAGCGACGACATGTCGCTGAGCACACCAATCTTGACGACGTCGTCGGAGATCTGCGCCTGGGCGGTGCCGAAGGCAAGACATCCCGTGGTGGCGAGCGCGAGCAGGCGTGGATGACAAAATCTACTGACGGTCATGAAATGCTCTCCTGAATGAAACGGGACTAGACCCCGAGATACTCCTTCAACTTATCGACCTTGTCGGCAAGCTGATCGTTGCGAATCATGTCGATGACCTGACCATGTTCGACGATGTAGTGGCGGTCGGCCAGGGTGGAGGCGAAATGGAAATTTTGCTCGACGAGCAGGATGGTGAAGCCCTTCTGCTTGAGCGTCCGGATGACGGCGCCGATCTGCTGTACGATGACCGGGGCAAGGCCCTCGGTCGGCTCGTCGAGCAGCAGGAGGCGGGCGCCGGTGCGCAGGATACGGCCGATCGCCAGCATCTGCTGCTCGCCGCCCGACAGCTTGGTGCCCTGGCTGCGCTTGCGCTCGGCGAGATTGGGGAAGAGCGCATGGATCTCGTCCACGCTCATGCCGCCGGCGCGCACGATCGGCGGCAGCAACAGATTATCCTCGACGCTGAGGCTGGCGAAGATGCCGCGCTCCTCCGGGCAATAGGCGATGCCGCCCTTGGCAATGCGGTTGGACGGACGGGCGATGAGCTCCTCGCCGGCGAAGGCAATCGAGCCGTTGCGCTGGCCGACGATGCCCATGATCGCGCGCAGGGTGGTCGTCTTGCCGGCGCCATTGCGGCCGAGCAGGGTCACGACCTCGCCCTCGCCGACGGTGAAACTCATCCCGTGCAGGATGTGCGATTCGCCGTACCAGGCATGCAGGTCGCCGACGCTCAGCAGAGTCTTGTGCAGCACCGCGCCCTCAGGCATGACCGGTCCCCATATAGGCTTCGACGACTTCCGGGTTCTTCGAGACCGCGGCATAATCGCCCTCGGCGAGAATGCGGCCGCGCGTCAGCACGGTGATCGTGTTGGAGAGGTTGGCGACGACCGAGAGATTGTGCTCGACCATCAGCACGGTGCGGTTGGCGGCGACCTCCTTGATGAGCGCCGAGATGCGCAGGATGTCCTCGTTCCCGAGCCCCGCCATGGGCTCGTCGAGCAGCAGCATCTCGGGATCGAGAGCGAGCGTCGTCGCGATCTCCAGCGCCCGCTTGCGCCCATAGGGCAGCTCGACGGCGGGGACATGGATGAACTCCGAGAGCCCGACCGCCGCGACCAGGGCGTCGGCGCGCTCGTTCAGCGCATTGAGGCTGCGCTCCGGCGTCCAGAAATGGAACGAGGTGCCGATCGGGCGCTGCAGCGCGATGCGGACGTTTTCGCGCACGGTGAGATGCGGGAACACCGCCGAGATCTGGAAGGAGCGCACCATGCCGAGCCGCGCAATGTCGGCCGGACGCTCGCGCGTGATGTCGCGGTCCTTGTAGAGGATGCGGCCGGCGGTCGGCTCGAGGAACTTGGTCAAGAGGTTGAAGACCGTCGTCTTGCCGGCGCCGTTCGGGCCGATCAGCGCATGGATCGTGCCGCGGCGGACGGCGAGATTGACGGCGTGCACGGCCGTGAAGCCGCGGAACTCCTTGGTCAGACCCTCGGTGCGTAGAATAACGTCAGTCAAGCCGGCCACCCTATGTCGGCAGCGGATGCTTGGCCCGCTTCCGTTTCGTGTTGGCGGCAAACTAGTCGTTGAGAAGGTGTGCTGACAAGCACCAAGAATACGCGGCCGATTGCCGAAAATTTGGGCAGGGTGACGGGATTTGTTGCCTGGCCTACGGCCTGCCCCCTGGTAATGGTATAGAGAGAGAATGGACACCCGATGCGGCAAGGAGCGGAGCGCATGACCCCCGAGAGCGCGGCGCAGCAGGCTATAGTGCGACGGGATGCCGCCGTGCTGGCGGCGATCCAGTTCAACGGCGATGGGCTGGTGCCCGCGATCGCCCAGCAGCACGATAGCGGCGAGGTGCTGATGCTGGCCTGGATGAACCGCGCCGCGATCGAGGAGACGCTGGCGAGCGGCGCGGTCTGCTACTGGTCGCGCTCGCGCCAGCGCCTGTGGCGCAAGGGCGAGACCTCGGGCCAGACCCAGCGTCTCGTCGAGCTCCGCGTCGATTGCGACGGCGATACCGTGCTCCTCCTCGTCGACCAGACCGGCGTCGCCTGTCATACCGGGCGGCACAATTGCTTCTTCCGGGCGCTGCGCGGCGAGACGCTGGCGACGATCGCCGAGCCCGTGGTCGAGCCGTCTTCCCTCTACGGCGAGAAATAGACGCCATGCGCATCGTCATCGCCATGATGAAGCACGAGACCAACACTTTCTCGCCGATCCGCACCGATTGGCAGCGCTTCCTCGACTGGGGCGCCTATCTCGGCGATGCGGCGCGGCGCGCCTATCAAAGCACCGGCATGCCGATGGCGGCTTATCTCGACCTCGCCCAGGGTATCGGCGCCGAGATCGTGACGCCGATCGCCGCCGAGGCGATGCCGAGCGGTCCGGTTACCGCCGACGCCTATGAGCGGATGTCGGGCGCCATATTGGAGGCGGTGGCGAAAGGCTGCGACGCGGCGATGCTCGACCTCCACGGCGCCATGGTAGCGGAGACGACGCCCGACGGCGAAGGCACCCTGCTGGAGCGCATCCGCGCCATCGCGCCCAGTCTGCCGATCGCCGTGACCTGCGACCTCCACGCCAATCTCAGCGACAAGATGGTGCAGAACTGCACCGCCCTCATCGGCTACAAGACCTATCCGCATGTCGACATGTACGCGGTCGGCAAGCAGGTCGGCGAGATCCTGCTCGGCGCCCTCGCCGGCAGGCTCAGGCCGGTGATGGCGTGGGGCAGAATTCCCCTTCTCGCCCAGACCTTGCGCATGGGCACTGACGACGAGCCGATGAAGAGCCTGATCGTCCAGGCGCGCGACGCCGAGGCGCGCGGCCTCCTCGCCGCCACTTTGTTCGGCGGCTTCCCGCTCGCCGACACGGACGCGGCCGGCCTCTCGGCGATCTGCATCGCCGATGGCGATGCCGGCGCGGCGTGCCGCGAGACCGAGGCGTTGCTCGCGGCAGCCTGGACGAAGCGTGACGATTTCCTCTACCGCCACGAGCCGCTCGACCAGGCGGTGGCGCGCGCCAAGCGCGCCGCCGAGGGCGCCGACGGTCCGGTCCTCCTGCTCGACCATGCCGACAATACCGGCTCGGGCGGCACGCAGGATGTCATGACGGTGATCGGCGAGGTCATCCGCCAGGGCCTCGAGGATGTCGCGGTCGGTGCGGTGTGCGATCCAGCGGCGGTGACGGCGATGCAGCGGGCCGGGGTCGGCGCCACCGTCACGCTCAAGCTCGGCGGCCATACCGACATGCCGTCGATCGGCCTCGCCGGCGCCCCGCTCGAGCTCACCGGGCGGGTCCGCGCGCTGAGCGACGGCGAGTGGATCGTGCGCGGGCCGATGTATACCGGGGTCAAGGTCCAGATGGGGCTGAGCGCGGTGCTCGATACCGGCAAGGTCGCCATCGTCATCGTCTCGCGCCATCA
>DATAQP010000418.1:0-4123 GCA_036264595.1 Allostellaceae bacterium | reverse complement strand
CGACATACATGCAAGCGGCGGGCTCGCCCTCGCTGAACAAGGCTTCGCCAGGCGCCAGCCTGACGATAGTGGCCTCATGGCGGAACAGGCTGAGAAAATCCGGATCGCTTGGCATCCTCGCCCCGTACACGCAATTTGACTCTCGCGACTGTGCCGCAACAAAGGAGGCGTCGCGAGCGGATTCTCGCCAACCGCGCGTCCATCACGCGGGTTCCGGCGCCGCGTTGCCAACCGCCTGGCGGCAGCCAGGTGGCCCGATCCCTGTTGCGCCCGCCAGTGATCGAACGGCTTGCCTGATGTTGGCTGCGGGGTATTTCCCGGCAATTCGGGTAGTTTATGTCGGATTCAGAGGATATTATGTCGATTATAGAAATGTTGGACCGTACCTGTACGGGCAAAATGCTAGACGTGGCATGAGGTGGGTTGCATGGCCGACGATAATGAACTCGATCTGAACACGCTCAGCGACGAAGAGCTCGTCGAGCAGATGCATGACGACCTCTACGACGGTCTCCGCGAGGAGATCGAGGAGGGCACGCGAATCCTGCTCGCGCGCGGATGGTCGGCAGAAAAGACGTTGAACGAAGCCCTCGTTGAGGGCATGCGTATCGTCGGCATCGATTTCCGCGACGGCATTCTCTTCGTCCCCGAGGTCCTGCTGGCGGCGAACGCCATGAAGGGCGGCATGGAGATTCTCCGGCCGATCCTCGCGAAGGCCGATGTCGAGCCGATCGGCAAGATCGTCATCGGCACGGTCAAGGGCGACGTGCACGACATTGGCAAGAACCTGGTCGGCATGATGCTCGAGGGCGCCGGGTTCGAGGTCATCGATCTCGGCATTAACAATCCGGTCGAGAAATATCTCGCGGCGCTCGAGGAGCACCGCCCGGACATTCTCGGCATGTCGGCGCTGCTGACGACGACGATGCCGTACATGAAAGTTGTCATCGACACGCTCAAGGAAAAGGGGCTGCGCGACGACTACATCGTGCTTGTCGGCGGTGCCCCGCTCAACGAGACCTTCGCCAAGGCGGTCGGCGCCGATGCCTACTGTCGTGACGCTGCGATGGCGGTCGAGATCGCCAAGCAGCTGATCGCCGAGCGCCGCCAGGCGCCGAGCCTGCGCAAGGAAGCAACGTCGACGTGACCAGCGCGCCAGCCCACGCCAAGTCGCCTCTTCTCGTCATTGCGTGCGGCGCGCTCGCGCACGAGACCATGGCCGTGCTGCGTCACAATGATCTGCGCGGCGTCGAGGTCCAGTGCCTGCCCGCCAAGCTGCACAATACGCCGCAGCTCATCCCCGACGCCGTACGCGCCAAGATCCGGGAAGGGCGCGGACGCTTCGAGCGCGTCTTCGTGCTCTATGGCGATTGCGGCACCGGCGGTCTGCTCGACGCGGTGCTGGCCGAGGAGGGCGCCGAGCGTATCGACGGCGCGCATTGCTACGAGTTCTTCGCCGGGACCGCAACCTTCACCCGGCTCGCCGAGGATGAGCCGTGCAGCTTCTATCTCACGGACTTCCTCGCCCGCCATTTTGAGCGTCTGGTCATCAAGGGGCTCGGGATCGACCGCCATCCGGAGCTGATGCCGCTCTATTTCGGCAACTATAAGCGCGTCGTCTATCTCGCCCAGACGCATTCATCCGCGCTGCTTGCGCGGGCCCGGGCGGCAGCCGAACGTCTTGGCCTGGAATTCGAGCATCGCTTCACCGGCTATGGAGACCTTGACCGGACCCTCACGACGCAGGCGGTGGCGGCCAGTACGGGAACCTGACGCTCATGTATCGGTTGCGGCTGTGGTCGACGCGCCACGCGCGTGGTCTCGAGACCGTCTATCAGGCGTTCGAGCGCGTCATGGTCGCGGCCGATCCGCTGTGGCGCCGTCTCGGCTACGAGCGCCTGGAGCGCCCCGTCGCCGCCATCGAGAAACGCGTCAAGGGGCTGTTGTTCGACTGCCAGATGTGCGGGCAATGCGCGCTCAGCGATACGGGCATGTCGTGCCCGATGAACTGCCCCAAGGGGATGCGCAACGGTCCGTGCGGCGGGGTCCGCGCCGATGGGCATTGCGAGGTCGTCCCGACGATGCGCTGCGTCTGGGTCGAAGCGTGGGAGGGCAGCCGGCGCATGCGCGCCGGACGCATGGCCATCCGCGCGGTGCGCCCGCCCATCGACCGGCGGTTGGTCGGCACATCCGCTTGGCTGCGCACAGCGCGGCTGAAGGCCGAGGCCCGGCAATGATCTTTCCTGACGAGCCGGAGCCGGGACAGCCCCTTCCCATCCTGCCGGGCCATTCCTCGCCGGGCCGGTTCGAGCGCGTGCTGCGCGCCGGCGGCTTCGCCGTCACCGCCGAGCTCGCTCCGCCGGACTCGGCCGACCCTGAGGATGTCTTTGCGCGCGCGCGGATCTTCGACGGTCATGTCGACGCCATCAACGCGACGGATGGCAGCGGCGCCAATTGCCACATGTCGAGCGTCGCCGTCTGCGCGCTGCTGACGCGGATCGGCTACTCGCCGGTCATGCAGATCTCGTGCCGCGACCGAAATCGTATCGCGATCCAAGGCGATATCCTCGGCGGCGCCGCGATGGGCGTCGCCAACGTGCTGTGTCTCACCGGCGACGGGGTTCAGGCAGGCGACCACCCGCAGGCCAAGCCGGTCTTCGATCTCGATGGCATATCGCTGCTCGAGACCGCGCGGCGCCTGCGCGACGCGGGACAGTTCGAGAGCGGCCGAGCGCTGACCAGCCGTCCCCAGATGTTTCTCGGCGCCGCCGAGAACCCCTTCGCGCCGCCCTACGATTGGCGGCCCCTGCGCCTCGCCAAGAAGATCGCGGCGGGGGCGCAATTCATCCAGACGCAGTATTGCTTCGACATCCCGATGCTGCGCGACTTCATGGCGCGGCTCGATGATCTCGGCCTTACCGACGCCGTCTTCATCCTGGTCGGCGTCGGGCCGCTGCCCTCGGCACGCACGGCGGAATGGCTGCGCCGGCACGTCGCCGGCGTCCATATTCCCGACGCCGTGGTCGCGCGCCTGGCCGGTGCCGCGAAGCCGCGCGCCGAAGGTCGCAAGCTTTGCGTCGAGCTCATCCAAGAGCTCCGCGACATCAAAGGCGTCAACGGCGTTCATGTGATGGCGTATCGCCAGGAAGAGGCGGTCGCCGAGGTGATCGAGAGCTCGGGTGTGCTGGCCGGCCGCGTGCCATGGTACCCGGGACGCAACAAGATGCTGCAACGAGAAAAGGCTGCTTCATGACCGACACGATCGTCAGCTCCGCCACCAAGGAGGTGGCCATCGGCTTCGACCGGCCCTTCGTCATCATCGGCGAGCGCATCAACCCGACGGGCCGCAAGATCCTCGCCGAGGAGATGGCGGCGGGCGATTTCAGCCGCGTCGAGCGCGATGCGATCGCCCAGGTCGCGGCGGGCGCGCACATGCTCGACGTCAATGCCGGGATTCCGTTGGCCGACGAGCCGGCGATCCTCGCCCGGGCGATCCAGCTCGTCCAGTCCGTGACCGACGTGCCGCTCTCGATCGACAGCTCGATCGTCGCCGCGCTGGAAGCCGGGCTTGCCGTCTACAAGGGCAAGGCACTCGTCAATTCGGTGACGGGGGAGGAGGAGCGGCTCGAGGCGGTCCTGCCGCTCGTCAAGAAATACGGCGCCGCGGTCATAGCCATCTCGAACGACGAGACCGGCATCGCCGAGGACCCGGACGAGCGATTCGCGGTGGCGAAGAAGATCGTCGAGCGTGCCGCCGATTACGGCATTCCGGCGAGCGACATCGTCGTCGACCCGCTCGTCATGCCGCTCGGCGCGGTCAATCAGGCGGGCGTGCAGGCGATGCATATCATCCGCCGCCTGCGCAACGAGCTCAAGGTCAACACGAGCTGCGGGGCCTCGAATATCAGCTTCGGCCTGCCGGCGCGCGGCGGCATCAACGCCGCTTTCCTGTGCATGGCGATCGGCGCCGGCATGACATCGGCGATCACCAACCCCTGTCACGAGGAGATCATCAAGGCCGTCATGGGTGCCGATGCGATGATGGGGCACGATGCGTCCTGCATGCGCTGGCTCCAGCGCTACCGCGAGGCGCCGGCGCCCGGAAGCGAAGCCGAGGCGGCGC
>DATAQP010000376.1:0-2650 GCA_036264595.1 Allostellaceae bacterium | reverse complement strand
AGCTCGAGGCGCGGCCAGCGCATGGCGTAATGGAGGCCGAGCGTCTCGACCGTGCGCTCGGCGAGGAAGCGGCGATTGGCGTGGAAGCCGGCGAAGCGTCTTATGTCGAGATCCCAGAGATCGACCGAGGGCGCGCCGCCGACGATCCACTCCGCGGTCAGCCGTCCGGCGCCCCCGGCATTGGCGATGCCGGCCGAGTTGAAGCCGGCGGCGACGAAATAGCCGGCGAGCTCCGGCGCCTCGCCGAGGATGAAATTGCCATCAGGGGTGAAGCTCTCCGGCCCGTTGAGGAGCTGGCGGATCTCGGTCGTCTCGAGAACAGGCGTGCGATGCAGCGCTGCCTTCATCAGCGGCTCGAACTGATCCCAATCCTCGCCCAGCAGCTGGAACTCGAAATTCTCCGGAATGCCGTCCATGCCCCACGGCTTCGCCACCGGCTCGAAGCCGCCCATGAGGAGGCCGCCGACCTCCTCCTTGTAGTAGATGAAGCCGTCGGGATCGCGCATCACCGGGAGGTCCGGTGTGACGCTGTCGATCTTCCTGGTGACGATGTAGAAATGCTCGGCCGAGAAGAGCGGCACGTTGACGCCGGCGAGCCGGCCGAGCGCGCGCGACCACTGGCCGGCGCAGGCGACGACGTACTCGCAGGCGATGTCGCCCTGCGCCGTGCGCACACCGGTGACGCGTCCACGGCTGATGTCGAACCCCGTCACCTTGACGCCTTCGACGAGCCTGGCGCCGCTGTTGCGCGCGCCCTTCGCCAGGCTCTGCGTCAGATCGGTCGGGTTGGCCTTGCCGTCGCCCGGAATCCATACGGCGCCGGTGAGGTCGTCTGTGCGCATCAGCGGCCAGAGTCCGCCGGCCTCGCTCGGCGTGATGAACTCGGCGGCGACGCCGAAGCTCTCAGCGTTGGCGAAAATCCGCTTGAGGGCGATCAGCCGTTCTGGCGTCGCCGCGACGTTGACGCTGCCGCATTGCTTCCAGCCAGTGGCGAGGCCGGTCTCCTTCTCGAGGCCGGCATAGAGCTCGATGCCGTAGCGGCTCATCGCCGTCATCGTCCGGTTGGGCCGCATCTGGCCGATCAGCCCGGCGGCATGCCAGGTCGTCCCCGCCGTCAGCCTCCCCTGCTCGAGCAGCACGACATCGCGCCAGCCGAGCTTGGTGAGGTGATAGGCGACGCTGCAGCCGATGATGCCGCCGCCGACGATGACCACGCGGGCTTGTGTAGGAAGTGCTTCAGCCACCTCAACGCCTTCGAATGTCCGATTCCGCCACTGAATCGCACCGCTATCCGGCAAGAATTCATTATCATGGATTGCCTGCCATGGCGCGACGGACAATCAACCGCGAGGAGGCAAGATGCAATACGCCGCATTCCCTGAGGAGGAGCATCGCGCACGGCTTCGTCGCGCTCGCCAGGCGTTGCGCGCGGCAGACATAGCGTGCTGCATCAGCGTCGCGCCGGAGCATCTCTATTATCTCGGCGGCTATGATGCTTGGGTCAGCGTGAACAGCCCGCAGGCGCTCGTCTTCTCGAGCGACGGGGATGAGCCGACGCTTGTCGTTCGCAACGTCGATCTCGCCTTGCCGCGCGAAACGTCGTGGATCAGCGATATCCGCACCTACCATCTCCATGCCGACGACGTCGCTTCCCTGATCGCCGCGGTCGTCGCGCAGAAGGGATTCCGCGGCGGTCGGATCGGTATCGAGATGCAATCCTATGCCCTGCCGCATGCTCTCGGCCTGGCGCTCGCGGCCGCTCTCGCTCCCGCCGTGCTGATCGACGTGACCGACATACTCGGCGCGACGCGGCTGGTGAAGTCGCCGCGCGAGATCGCCTATCTCCGCACGGCCGCGACCTACGCTCGCGCCGGACTCGATGCCGCTCGCCGCGCATTGAAACCCGGCATGACGGAAATCGCCCTGGCCGCTGCCGTCGAGGGTGCCATGCGCAGCGCCGGCAGCGACTACTGGTCGATCCCGACGGAGCTGGCGAGCGGGCCGCGCACACCCGGCGGCCATGCCACGCCGCGCGAGCGGGTGATCGAGAGCGGCGACTTGGTGCATCTCGAATTCGCCGGCGTGGCAGGGCGCTATCACGCCGCGGCGATCCACACGATGGCGGCCGGTGAGCCGAGCAAGCGGGCGCGCGAGATCTATGATTTCGCGCGCGCGTCGCTGCAGGCCGGAATCGCAGCCGCGCGCCCGGGAGCCTGCGTCGCCGATGTCGAGGAAGCGTCGCTCGCTCCGCTCCGCAAGGTCGGGCTCGACGGCGCGGCGCTCATGCGTTTCGGCTACGGGATCGGCATCGCCTATCCGCCGATCTGGCTCGAGGCGCTGCAGATCAGCCGAGGGTTCACGACGATCCTCGAGCCCGGAATGGTTTTCGTCCTGCACGCCTATCTGCAGCTCCTGGAGGAAGGTATCGGCGTCATCCAAGGCGGCACGTATCTGCTGACGGAAGGCGGAATCGAGATGCTTGTCGGCGGCGGCGGCGTCACGCTAGAGGTGGTGTAGCGCACGAAACGGCGTGAAGTCTCTGCCGTCCGCTTATGCTAGCATCGCGTCCGAAAATTGGCGCCCCGTCAAAGAGTCCGAGGTTGTCCCGCGTGGCCGAAGCATTGGAAGCAACCTCGTCCGCCACTGTCAT
>DATAQP010000334.1:0-4135 GCA_036264595.1 Allostellaceae bacterium | reverse complement strand
CGTAATATTGATAGTGCTCGTTGCCGAAGGTGAAATTGTTCATCGTACCCTGCGCCGCGCCCATCACGCCGAGCGCGCCGTAGAGCGCATCGGTGATCGATTGCGAGGTCTCGACATTGCCGGCGACGACCGCGGCGGGGTAGCGCGGGCTCAGCATCGAGCCCTCGGGGATGATGATGTCGAGCGGCTTCAGGCACCCGTCATTCATCGGGATCTCGTCATCGACCAGGGTACGGAAGACGTAAAGCACGGCGGCGCGGCAGACGGCGCGCGGCGCGTTGAAATTGTTCGGCAGCTGCGCGCTGGTGCCGGTGAAGTCGATAGTGGCGCTGCGCGAGGGTTTGTCGATGGTGATGCGCACGCGGATCGTCGCCCCGTCATCCATCTCATAGGTGAACTCGCCGTCCCTCAGCACATCGAGGACGCGGCGCACCGCCTCCTCGGCATTGTCCTGGACATGACGCATATAGGCCTCGACCACATCGGCGCCGAAATGCCGCACCATGCGGTGGAGCTCCTGAATGCCTTTCTCGCAGGCGGCGATCTGCGCCTTGAGATCGGCGATGTTCTGCGCCGGGTTGCGTGACGGGTAGCGTCCCGAGGAGAGCAGCGCCACCATCTCCTCTTCGAGAAATCGCCCGGCATCGACGAGCAGGACATTGTCGATCAGCACGCCCTCCTCCTCGACGGTGCGGCTGTCCGGCGGCATCGAGCCGGGGGTCAGGCCGCCGATATCGGCCTGATGGCCACGCGAGGCGACATAGAAGAGGACGTCACGTCCGACCGTGTCGCCTTCGGCGAAGACCGGCGTGATGACCGTGACGTCGGGCAGATGCGTGCCACCGGCATAGGGCGCGTTGAGGACGTAGACGTCGCCCGGCCTCATGCCGCGGCCGTCGCGCTTCACGCCCGCAGAATCAACTCGCCGGGCGGCGATGATCGTCTTGACGCTCTCGCCCATCGAGCCGAGATGCACCGGCATATGCGGAGCGTTGGCAATGAGGGCGCCGTCGCGGTCGAAGATGGCGCAGGAGAAGTCCAGCCGCTCCTTGATGTTGACGGAATAGGCGGTGTTCTGCAGCGCGACGCCCATCTGCTCGGCGATCGCCATGAAGAGGTTGTTGAAGACCTCGAGCATGACCGGATCGACCTGCGTGCCGATGGCGACGCGCTGCGGCAGCGCTCTGACGCGCTCGAGGATGAGATAGCGCCTCATATCGAGCGTCGCGCGCCAGCCCGGCTCGACCACCGTCGTCGCCGTCGCCTCGCGGATGATGGTCGGACCGTCGACATGCTGACCAGGCTGCATCGCGTCGCGATCGTAGAGCGGCGTCGCATGGGCGACACCCTCCATGAAGGCCTCGGCGACGGCGAGCGGTGCCGGCGCGGCCCCGTCGCCTTGCGCATGGACAGGATCGTCACTCTGGTCGGTCGCGCCGATCACCTCGACCGAGACCGCCTCGACGATGAGCGGCTTCTCCGCGACGACGAAGCCGTAGCGCTGACGGTGCGCCGTCTCGAACCCGGCAATGATCGCGGCGCGATCGCCATAGGTCACGACGAGCGCGCAATCGGTGCCCTCGTATTTGACATGCGCCTTGCGCAGCACGGTGACGCGCTCGGGGTGGATGCCCTGATCCACCATCTCCGCCCGGCCGGCGTCGCCGAGCGCGGCGAGCTTGGCGGCGAGATCGGGCAGCAGGGCGTCGTCGAGCCGCGCCTCGACTGCCGCCTCCCTCAGCGTGCGCAGATCGGCGAGGCCCATGCCATAGGCCGAGAGCACGCCGGCGAAGGGGTGAATATAGACGCGCTTCATGCCGAGCGCGTCGGCGACGAGGCAAGCATGCTGGCCGCCGGCGCCGCCGAAGCAGCAGAGGGTGTATTCGGTGACGTCGTAGCCGCGCTGGATCGAGACCTGCTTGATGGCGTTCGCCATGTTCTCGACGGCGATGCGCAGGAACCCGTCGGCGACCTCGACCGGGCTGCGGCGATTGCCGGTCGCCGCCTCGATCTCGGCGCCGAGCGCGGCGAATTTCGCCGCCACGATGTCACGATCGAGCGGCTGATCGGCGCGCGTCCCGAAGACATGCGGGAAGAATTCCGGCTGCAGCTTGCCGAGCATGACATTGCAGTCGGTGACGGTAAGCGGCCCGCCGCGGCGATAGCAGGCGGGACCGGGATTGGCGCCCGCCGATTCCGGACCGACGCGATAGCGCGCGCCGTCGAAAAAGCAGATCGAGCCGCCGCCCGCCGCCACCGTATTGATCATCATCATCGGCGCGCGCATGCGCACACCGGCGACCACCGTCTCGAAAGTCCGCTCGTACTCGCCGGCATAATGCGAGACATCCGTCGAGGTGCCACCCATGTCGAAGCCGATGATCTTGTCGAAGCCGCCCATCTCGGCGGTGCGCACGGCGCCGACGATGCCGCCGGCCGGGCCGGAGAGGATCGAATCCTTGCCCTGGAAGCGCCGCGCATCGACCAGCCCGCCATTCGACTGCATGAACATCAGCCGCGTGCCGCCTTGCGTCGAGCCGGCGAGCTCGCCGGCGACGAGATCGACATAGCGCCGCAGGATCGGCGAGAGATAGGCGTCGACCACTGTCGTGTCGCCCCGGCTGACCAGCTTCATCAACGGGCTGACGAGATGGCTGACCGAGATCTGGGTGAAGCCGATCTCGCGCGCGAGCGCCGCCAGCTGGCGCTCGTGCTCGGGATAGCGGTAGCCGTGCAGCAGCGCGATGGCGGCCGAGCGGATGCCGGCGCGATAGGCGGCGAGGAGATCGCCGCGCGCCGCCGCGAGGTCGACCGGGCGCAGCTCCTCGCCTTGCGCCGTCATGCGCTCGTCGATCTCGACGACATGCTCGTAGAGCAGCTCGGGCAGGACGATGTGACGGGCGAAGAGCTTGGGGCGGTTCTGATAGGCGATGCGCAGCGCGTCGGCGAAGCCCTGGGAGATGATCAGCAGCGTGCGCTCGCCCTTGCGCTCGAGCAGCGCGTTGGTCGCCACCGTCGTGCCCATCTTGACGGCGTCGATGGCGCCGGCGGGCAGCGGCGCATCGGCGGCGAGACCGAGCAGGTTGCGCATGCCCTGCAGCGCGGCATCGCGATATTGCTCCGGATTCTCGGAGAGCAGCTTATGGGTAACCAAGGTGCCGTCGGGCCGCCGCGCCACCACATCGGTGAAGGTGCCGCCGCGGTCGATCCAGAACTGCCACCCCTTCGCCATCATGCCACAGGCTCCCCCGTTTCGCGGGCGCACTGTGATCGGGCGGCGGGGAAGGCGTCAAGCGTCTCGGGCCGCCTCTAGGCCGCTGCCCGGACCTCCTCCGGTTGCGGCAACGTCGCGAAGGAGAAGCGCTCGAGCCAGCTCGTCATCAACCCCATGCCGTCCATCGCCACCTCCTGCCAGAGCGAGAGCTGGGTCGGATATGGCACTTTCAGATGCGCTTCGGCCTGATCGTCGACGATGTCGAGACGATCGGTGAAATTGCGCGCGACATGTTCCATGCGGCGGTTGTCGATGAGGCAGACCATCTCGATCGTGCGCATGCCGCGATTCTCGGCGACGGTGATCGCATGGCCGAGCAATTCGGTGCCGATATGATGGCCCTGCCAGTCGCCCTCGACCGTGATCGCCAGCTCGGCACGGCCGTCGAAATCGCCGGCCAGATGCAGTTCGGCGGCGCCACGCAGCACACCGTCCTCGAAAAAGCCGATGACGATGGCGCGCAGCGCATCGAGGCGCCGGCAATGGTTGTCAACGTAGTCGTCGTTGACGCCGGCGAAGAAGCGAGCGCGACGGTCGGCCGAACTCAGGCGAAGCAGATGCTCACGCAGGCGCCAGATCTCATAGGGCAGCAATTTTCGAAACACGCGCATTTAATCGCTCCAGAGCAGAGCCCCCGAGTCCTGCGGCGTTTCACTCCCGGATTTAAGATGAGTCGGCCAGACGGTCGGCCGATCCCTAAGATGGATGTCGCGGAGATAACACGCAATGCCTTACGACGAAATTAAGCCCACTGGGCAAGCCCGCCATTCGCGTGAGCGGGGGCTGCTAAGCGGCGCCTCCAGTGCCGCGGCTTCCGTCGTGGCGACGATGAGAAGGAGCGCGACGACAAGCCTCAACCGA
>DATAQP010000294.1:0-24455 GCA_036264595.1 Allostellaceae bacterium | reverse complement strand
GGTCGCGTCGGCCGACGATTGAGCAGCTGTGACATCGCGCGATTCTGCCAGAGCCGCGCAGGCCGGCTCTTGACCAGTCGAGCGACGCCGTCGGTCAGCACGACATCGTGCAGCCGCTCCTGCGGCGTCGGCTCGCCGCGGATCGTGGCGGACCACAGTTGATCGCCGCGCGGTATCGACGACGATGCCGTGCTCCGCTCGCTAAGCTTGCGCGCAGGAACGCGCCTGACAATCAAGGTTCCCATTCTTTCAACCATCGGTTCCTCACAAAACGTGACAAAGCCCGTAACCGGAACTATAATCCAATCGGTTACGTGGTCAAGTTAAATGATATCCATAACGGTAACAACTAGCGAGATTCGAGCCAGCCATGATCAAAGCGCTGCCCAACCGCATTCGCGCCTTCCGTGAGCGCGCCGGGCTCTCCATGCAGGCGCTCGCCGAGCGCGCCGGCACGAGCGCCCCGCAAATCAACAAGCTCGAGAAGGGTGACCGCAAGCTGACGGTCGATTGGATGATCCGCCTCGGCCGCGCCCTCGGCGTCGATCCCAAGGATCTCATGATCATCGAGCCGCAGGAGGGTCCCGCCTTCGAGCCCGGCACGGCGGGCGGCCGCAAGCATTTCGACCTGCCCAGCTCGCTCAACGCCTCGGCGCTCGAGTTCGGGCAACCC
This sequence comes from Allostellaceae bacterium, assembly GCA_036264595.1. Lineage (GTDB taxonomy): Bacteria > Pseudomonadota > Alphaproteobacteria > ATCC43930 > CGMCC-115725 > URHD0088. Next base: position 23,782 of record DATAQP010000294.1, on the reverse strand, counting down.
GACCTACCTATCTTAGGTAGAGCACAGGGGGGGTCGTCCGGTGTCCTGATGATCCCGACCGAGCAGCGGGCTGTGGACTGGACCTATCGTCCGCCACACCTTAGAGGTGTCTCGGACGCCTTCGCCATCTTCGCTTATGACGACAGCATGCACCCGATGTACAAGAACGGGCAGACGCTCTGGGTCCACCCCCATTTGCCCGTCAAGCCGGGCGACGGCGTGCTCATCATCAAGCGCAGCGACGAGGCGATCATCAAGGAGCTCGTGCGCCGAACGGCGAACGAGGTCGTGCTGCGGCAATATCGTCCGCGCGAGGAGGAATTCGCCCTCCCGCAGGACGAGATTCGCGTCATCTACCGCATCGTCGGCGCCCTCGATCTGCGCTAGACGCGGCCGCCGCCGGCGCGGCTGCCGAAGCACCTCAAGCGTCCCGCAAATGGCGGTTTCCGCCATTATTCGCTTGCCTCGAATTTTCCATATAGGATATAATTATATCTTATATGGAATTCTAGGAGGCATCCATTCGCTCGCCGAGTCGCTACCAAGATGGCCGCACGCTCGCTGCTTTCGGCGAATTGGAGCGGCAATTTAACGGACCAATCCCCGCCGCCGCGCGAGATTTGGCGCGCCATGGTTCGCTCGCGCCTCTGTTGTTGTTGCGTGCGCGTGGCGAGGCAGCGTTCTTCGCCGTCATGGCGAGCGCGCAGATCCGAACGCTGCGCCAGCGCCGCGCCGACGGCAGCTTCCGTCCCGCGCTCGTAGAGGATCTCGGCTTCTATTTACGGCATCGGCGAGCGTGGCGACGCGTCGCCGTGGCACTTGCGACCACCAGACGGCCAGCGATGATCGGCGTTGGAAACGAGAAGCCCCGCCACATGCGGGGCGGGGCTTCAGCTGTGGTGGATATTCCACCGCCCGATCCAAGACCGAGCATCATGTCGACTCTATCGGGATGAGGCGGCGTCACGCCGAACCGCGCTGCGTCCGGCGTTACGCGCCTCGGACTGATATCATCGGCGGGGTCATGCCAGGGCATCCTCCTGCTCGATTGCAGCAGTGGAATTCTGCGACCGCCGCGCCGCGCGAGTCAAGCGCGCCACGCGCGCGTGCATTTCGATGCGAGCGGGCAAAGAAAAAGGCCGCGACAAGCGCGGCCCAAGTTTAGGGAGGAAAAGCCCGAAGGACTTACAGGCCCGAAGCGGACGCATCCGGTCGCGACCTGCAATGATGTTTTACACGGTATTCTATGAATAAATGGTTAACGCGGCGGGCGTGAAGCGTTCGTTATTGCCAGATGGGCGTGGGTCGGGACGACCGGTCGGGCGACCGGGACATAGGCGCGCTGACGGCGCGCCTTCTTCGGCGTCGGCCTGGCATAAATCTGCTTCGAGGCCTCGATGATGGCGACCCCGGCAAAGCGGGTGAACCAGCGTTCGCCGAGCTTTTCCCAGGCCGCCGCCGAACCCAGCATCATCCGCGTGCGAACCGGTGGAATGAATAGCGCTGTCGCCGACTGGACGGGGGTGAACATCTCCTCGCGGAGCAGGCGCGACAGCTGCCCCGGCGTATAGGGATGGCCGAGGCCGAAGGGCGTGCGGTCGAGGCGGGCCCAGATGCCGCGGCGATTGGGCACGACGATGAGGATGCGGCCGGCGCCGGTTAGCACGCGCCACGCCTCCTTGAGCAGCGCGCGAACTTCTTCGCTGGATTCGAGGCCATGGATGAGCAGCACGCGATCCATCGAGGAATCGTCGAACGGCAATTCGCTCTCCTCGGCGAGCGCCACGAGATTGGCGGCGTCGGGCGGCCAGGCGAGGACGCCTTGCAGCGACGGCATGACCGCCACCACACGCTCGGCCTCCTCGCGGAAGGGCCGCAGATACGGCACTGCGTAGCCCATGCCGAGCAACCGCATACCCGTGAGGTCGGGCCAGATCAGACGAATCCGCCGGCGGATCATGCGAATGGCAACCTGACCGAGGCTGGTCGCATAGAAATCCCTGAGATCGACGACGTCCGAGTGCATCGCTCGATTCTAGCACAGCGTCGATGGGCGCGTCGGCCATGGACGCGTCGGCCCGGGCGCGTCGGGCCGTGCCATCGCCGGGTTTCTGGGCTAGGCTGGCGAACCAGGCCCAGCCGGATAAGATTCCGCAAACCACGAGGAAACCCGTAATGAAGCTTCGCTACTCCCCCGCCTCGCCCTATGTCCGCAAGGTGATGATCGTCGCCCATGAAGGCGGTCTCGCCGACCGCATCGAGACGGTGGCGACATCCGCCGTGCCGGTGAAGGCCAATGACGAGCTCAAGGCGGAGAATCCGCTGGTTAAACTGCCGTCGTTGACCACCGACGACGGCGAGACGCTCTACGATTCGCCGGTCATCTGCGAGTATCTCGACAGTCTGCACAAGGCAACCAAGATGTTCCCGGCTTCCAGCCCGGCACGCTGGACCGCCCTGCGCCGCCAGGCCCTCGGCGACGGTATCCTCGACGCTGCCATCCTCACCCGCTACGAGACCGGCGTGCGGCCGAAAGAACTGCAATGGGGCGAATGGGTCGACGGTCAGATGCGCAAGGTGCGCGGTGCGCTCGACGCGCTCGAGCATGAGAGCCTCAACGGCCCCTTCAATATCGGAACGCTCACCATTGCCTGCGCTCTCGGCTATCTCGATTTCCGCTTCGCCGGCGAGGATTGGCGCAAGACGCGGCCGAAGCTCGCCGCCTGGTTCGCCGAGATCTCGCGCCGTCCGTCGATGAAGGCGACCGAGCCCCAGGGCTGAGGGTCACGTCCGCGACCACAGATCGCGCGCGGCGAGCACGGCGCCCCCGACGATGAGCAGGGCGGCGGCGGCGCTTGCGCTCGACGCCGCGCGCCCAAAGACGATCAGCAATACCGTCAAGAGCAGCGGCGTCGCATAGGACAGCCCGCCCAAGGTCTTCAAATTGCCGCGCTTGACGCCGTAATCCCAGACGAAGAAGGCGAGCCCGACGGGGCCGAGGCCGAGGGCGATGGCGGCGAGCCATTCGGCGCCGTGCCGCCAGCGCGTCGTCTCCCAATCGAGATGGCAGAGCAGCGCCAGCACCGCCGTCGCGGCACAGAACCCGCCGACCGCATCGGTCGGCACGCGGGCGAAGCGACGGCTCAACGTCGAGTACCCCGCCCAGGTCACCGCACAGCCGAATGCCGCGCCGTAGCCGAGCGCGTAGTCGGCACAGAAGGCTACCTTTCCCCACTTGGTGATCAGCAGCACCGTGCTGAGCAGCCCGACGAGCGCGCCGGCAAGATGCCACCAGCGCAAGGTCTCGCCGGGCAGCAGCGGTGCAAAGATGACGATGAGCAGCGGCCAGAGATAACAGATCAGGCCGACCTCGACCGCCGGGGCGTGGCGCAGCGCGAGGAAATAGAGAAAATGATAGAGGAACAGCCCGCCGACACCGAGCAGCCAGGCTGCCGGCGGAGATGGTCGATGATGGCTTCGCCGAGGATGAGCCATTTCGCCATCGCGAGGGCGGCGGCGATGGCGAAGGACATGGCGACGAGCTGAAACGGCGGCACCTCGCCGACGCCGGTCGCCAGCAGCGCGAGCGACGACCACAAGACGATGGCGACCGCCCCGACCAGCGTCGCGCGCGTCGTGCCGCCCGGCGCCGCGGCAGCCAAGCCGGTCGGACGCTGCAGCGCGCGGCGGGCACGGCCGCGCTCAGTACATATGCTGGCCGCCGTTGATCGACAGCGTCGAGCCGGTGATGAAGCCGGCCTCGTCGGCGACGAGGAAGAGCACGCCGCGGGCGATCTCCTCGGCATGGCCGAGGCGCCCGACGGGAATGCGTGCGACGATCTTCTCGAGCACGTTCGGCGGTACGCTGCGCACCATCTCGGTGTCGATATAGCCCGGGGCGATGGCGTTGACGGTGATCCCCTTGCTCGCGCCTTCCTGAGCCAGCGCCTTGGTGAAGCCGTGCAGGCCCGATTTGGCGGCGGCGTAGTTGACTTGGCCGTACTGCCCCGCTTGGCCGTTGATCGAGCCGATATTGACGATGCGGCCGAAGGCGCGCTGGCGCATCCCGTCGATGGTGCAGCGGCACATGTTGAAGCAGGAGGACAGGTTGGTCTGGATCACCGCGTTCCACTGCTCGAAATCCATGCGCTGCAACGTGCCGTCGCGCGTGATGCCGGCATTGTTGACGAGCACCTCGACCGGCCCGAGATCGGCGGTGATCTGCTTGACGCCGTCGCTGCAGGCGGCGAAATCGCAGACATCGAACCGATAGGCCGGAATGCCGGTCTCGGCGGTGAATTGCTTGGCGATTTCGGCATTGCCGCCGTAATTCGCCGCCACCTTGTAGCCGGCCCTGTGCAAGCCTTCGGAAATCGCCCGCCCGATGCCGCGCGTTCCGCCGGTCACCACCGCCACACGTGCCATGTCGTCCTCCCTTGCCTATCGCCTTTTCAATGCGCCACCGTCTTATGCGGCGGCCGGCCCGCGCCCGCTTTGACCTCGATCAATTGCGCCGAGGTCAATCGCGGGCGACGCACATGGCGATTCCCATGCCGCCGCCGATGCACAGAGTCGCCAGCCCCTTCTTGGCATCGCGCCGCTTCATCTCATAGAGCAGCGTGACGAGGACGCGCGCTCCGGAGGCGCCGATCGGATGGCCGAGCGCGATGGCGCCGCCATTGACATTGACCTTGCTGGTGTCCCAGCCGAGATCCTTGTTGACCGCGCAGGCCTGCGCCGCGAAGGCCTCGTTGGCCTCGATGAGATCGAGATCGCCGATCTGCCAGCCGGCCTTCTTGAGGGCGAGACGGCTGGCCGGGATCGGCCCGCTGCCCATCACCGCCGGATCGACGCCGGCGGTCGCCCAGGAGACGATCCGCGCCAACGGCTTGATGCCGCGGCGCGAGGCTTCCTCGGCGCTCATCAGCACGACCGCCGCGGCGCCGTCATTGATGCCGGAAGCGCTGCCGGCAGTCACCGTGCCGTTCTTGTCGAAGGCGGGGCGCAGCTTCATCAGCGCCTCGAGGGTCGTGCCATGCTTGGGATGCTCGTCGCTGTCGACGACGACGTCGCCCTTGCGCGTCTTGATGGCGACCGGGACGATCTCGTCCTTGAAACGGCCCGCCTTCTGCGCCGCCTCGGCCTTGTTCTGCGAGGCGACGGCAAACTGGTCCTGCTGCTCGCGCGTGATCTGCCAGCGCTGCGCCACGTTCTCGGCCGTGTTGCCCATGTGATAGCCATTGAAGGCATCCCAGAGGCCGTCCTTGATCATCGTGTCGACCATGGACGCATCGCCCATCTTGACGCCGTTGCGCAGATGGATGCAGTGCGGCGCCTGGCTCATGCTTTCCTGCCCGCCGGCGACAACGATCGTCGAATCGCCGTTGCGGATCGCCTGATAGCCGAGCGCCACGCTGCGCAGACCGGAGCCGCAAAGCTGATTGATGCCATAGGCGGTCGCCTCGACCGGAATACCGGCGCCGATGGCGGCCTGGCGCGCTGGGTTCTGGCCCTCGCCAGCGGCCAGGATTTGCCCCATGATGACCTCGGAAACCTCTGCGGTGCCGACGCCGGCGCGCTTGATCGCCTCGGCGATCGCGACTTGCCCGAGATAATGCGCCTGCACGCTGCTCAACCCGCCATTGAAGGTGCCCACCGGCGTGCGCGCGGCGGCGGCAATCACGATCTCGGTCATCGGCTGATCCTCTTTGATGGTGGCGACACGTCCCCTTAGATTTAGGCTTTCGCGCGCGAGCCGTCCAGAAGCCAACGGCCGAGCGGCCGCCACACTTCGCGCATCGCATGCCGGCCGACGATCATTCCGATATGGCCGAGCGGCGGATCGAGCCGGCTGGCGTTCGGCAGCGCCGTCGCCAGCGCCCGGGCGGAGGCCGGCGGCACGATACGATCGCGCGCCGGCACGACGACGAGGGTCGGCCTGTCGAAGCGCGCCGGCTCGATCGGCGAGCCGGCGACCCGCCAGGTCCCCCGTCCGGGCTCGTTGGCGCCGTACCACTGGCCGAGGCACTCGCGCGCCACCGGCAGGGCGAGCGGCACGCCGTCATTGAGCCAATCCTCCAGGGCGACGAATTCGCTCGCCTCGGCCGACGCGGGATCGAGCGCCGCAAAGCGGGTGAATTTGCGCAAGGCGAGAAGCGGGTCGAGGCTGAGGAACAGGGCTTGCAGCACATCGACTGGCAGTTCGCCGAGCGGCCCGAAGGTGACATCGGCAAGCCCGCCGATAGCGCCGAGAACACGTGCCTGTTCACCCTGCTCGGCATGGAAATCCCAGGGTGTGGCGAGCAGCGCGAGCGAGACGACCTCCCGCTTGCGGCGCTGGGCAAGAGCGAGAGCGAGCAGACCGCCCATGCAATAGCCCAGCACGCCGACCGGCGCGCCGGCGAGCGCAACGGCCGCCTCGAAAGCGGCATCGAGACGACCAGCGATATAGTCACTCAGCGTGAAGCCGCGCTCAAGCGGTCCGGGTCTGTGCCAATCGACCAGCAAGGGACGCAGCCCCTGCTGCGCCAGGTAGCGCAACAGGCTGCGCTCAGCGCTCAGATCGAGGATATAGGCACGATTGATGAGCGACGGGACGACGAGAACCGGCGCGCCGCCGCCCGGTGCGTAATCGAGCAAGCGTGTCGTGCCGTCGCGCCAGACGACGGGGGACTCGGCCGGCACGCGCTCATAAGGGTGGTGGCGGTAGGCTTCGAGGCCGCGCAGGAAGACGTCGGCGCGGTCGCGCAGCTCGCGCTCGAGCGCGGCGGCGAAGGCGTCAGGTGCGACGTCGGCGAGAAGCCCCGCGAGGTCGCGGGCGGCCGCCGCGAGCTTCGGCGAGAGTTGCGGCATGGCCGGCACTGTGCTTTCCGGCTTCGAGCGCAGCCAGTCGCTCATCAAGACCGGCAAGGCGGCGCGCGAACTCAGCCAGGCCGTCATCGCGCTCATGAGATGGAGCGGCAGCGGACGCGGCGCGAGGCGCCGCGGTAGCGGGGGACTCGGTCGGGGCGGACGGCGATGTTCGGGCTGCCTGGTCATCGGGGCCTGGCGTCCCGACGCACTGGTCGGCGCGATCGCGCGATGAAGCCGCACCGCGCTGCCATGCCTGCCAGGGGGACAAGGCGGCGACCGTCCCCAGGCCGACGAGCAGACGCGCGACGCTGTCGGCCAGATCGGGATCGGCGGCGGCAGCCGTCAGATAATCCTGCCACAGCTCGACATACCGTTTGGCGAGGGCCGAGAGATCCGGTGGTTCCGACATGATTCACTTTACCGGGGCCATCGTCCCATTGCCACATTCGGCCTCCCCTCGGCCAATGCGGCCTATGGCCGCAAAAGCGCCAGTGCGGCACGGCGCCGCAAAAGCTGCTATGCTCGGCACCACGTTCCCGACAGACCGCTGCGAAAGACCAACAAGATGAGTCAAACCAGCACCCCCGAGACACCACCGATCGTCATCAAGAAATACGCGAATCGTCGTCTCTACAACACCGCGACGAGCAGCTACGTCACCCTCGACGATCTCAGCAGCATGGTCAAGGAAGGCGGCGAGTTCGTCGTGTTCGACGCCAAGACCGGCGAGGACATCACACGCTCGGTGCTGACGCAGATCATCGTCGAGGAGGAACAGAAGGGGCACAATTTGTTGCCCATCAGCTTCCTACGCCAGCTTATCGGCTTCTACGGCGACAGCATGCAGTGGCTGGTGCCGCGCTATCTCGAGCACACGATGAAATCGTTCGCGGTCAACCAGGATCAGATGCGCAAGAGCCTGCAGGACGCGTTCGGCGGTCTCTTCCCCTTCGGCGGGCTGGAAGAAATGGGCAAGCAGAACATGGCTCTCTTCGAGAAAACCATGAAGATGTTCTCGCCCTTCCCGGCCTCGCAAGAGCGCGGCGACAAACCGACCGAGCCGGCAACGCCCGCCGAGAACGCCAATCTGCGCGAGTTGACCGACCGATTGAACGCCCTGCAGAAGCAGATCGAGACGCTGACGAAGAAGAAGGAATAACGGCGCGGCCGCTCAGTCGCGGCGGCGCTGAGCGAGCAGCTGGCGCAGCCACGGCACCAGGTTGATGAGCGCGATGGCGACGAGGCCGGCGGCGAGCACCGCGCAGAGAAACGACAGCCGATCGCCGGCGCCGCGCGTCACCGCCCAGCCGCCGAGCCCGATAATCAGCAGCCGCACGATTCCGGCGGCGATCGGCCAGCCCATCCGGCCGGCGCCTTGCGAGGCGAAATAGAGCGCCGTGCCGAAGCCGAGTGCGCCATAGGCCGGGGCGACGGTCCTGAGATAGAGCGCCCCGGACGCTATTGCCGCCGGATCGTGGGTGAAAAGCCCGATCCAGGCCGCCGGGAAACTTGCTGCCGCGACGCCGATCGCCTCGGTCAGCCCGCCGACAACCAAGGCGCCGGTCAGCGCGATCCGGCAGGCGCGATCGTATTTACCGGCCCCCACATTGACGCCGACGAGCGCGACGAGCGCCGCGCCGAAGCCGAAGGCGATTGGAATCTGCAGATACTCCAGACGCAAGCCGAGACCGTACCCCGCGAGCGCGCTTACGCCCGAGCCCGCGGCGAAGCTGGTGGCGAACGCTATCGAGAGATTGACGAGGACCGTGTTGACGGCACTCAGCAGCCCGACCCGCAGGATTTCGCCGAAGAGCCGCCACTGCAGCGGGTGCCGCAGCGTCAACTGGACCGCGCCGCGGCCGAGCATGAGATAGGTGGCAAGGACGGCGCTGCCGACGCCATAGAACAACACGAGCGCAAGGCCGGCCCCGGCGACGCCGAGCGGCGGCAACGGTCCGATGCCGAAGATGAGGGCGGGCGAGAGCCCGAGCAGAATGACGGCGCCAATCGCCAGAACGATGGCGGGTAAGGCCATGTTGCCGCTGCCGCGCAAGATGCTGGCGAGGCTGTTCAGCAGCCAGAGGGCGACGGCGCCGGCGAAGACCACGTTCGAATAGCCGAGTGCTGCCGCCAGCGTGGCGCCCGAGCCGCCCATCGCGCGATAGAGAAAGGGTCCGCCGAGCAGGACGGCGCCGGCGGTGATCGCTCCGAGCACGAGCGCGATGATGACGGCGTGGAGCGCCAGCGCCTCGGCATCGTCCAGGCGCCCGGCGCCAATCGCGCGCGCGATGGCCGAGGAAATCCCACCACCGACCGCCCCGGCTGACATCATCTGCATCAGCATGATTACCGGGAAGACGAGGGCGGTACCGGCGAGAATATCGGTGCCGAGCAAGCCGAGAAAATAGCTTTCCAGGAAGGTCGCGGCGGCCTGGGCGAGGATAACGACCAGGTTGGGCGCGGCGAGGTGCAGCAGGGTGGGTAGGACAGGCGCATCGAGCATCCGCTTGACGCCGGTCATGGCAGGGCGGGCGCCCGAGACGCCCGGTGCCGGCGCTGTCGCGAGGGCGGGCCGCAGATCATCCATTAGGGGACCCGCCGCGGACGGGCAAGCTTTTCCGGCTCATGATAGCAGCATGGGGATGTGGATTGCATGATGCAAGTCAATTGACTTGCATCATGCATTCTATGCGTCTCCGCTCAAAGCCGCGGGCTTACGCGCGCGACGGTGTCGGATTTAATTGGGAGGCAGTCGCCCGCTCAGCAGGCCGCGCTGGAGAAGATGCGGTACTGATCGCTCTTGCCGAGGCGCGTTTTTGCAACGCGCTTGACCTTCCAAGGCCGGTCGATCGTCGGCTTGCCAAGATGGTAGCCCTGCAGCAGATCGACGCCCTGCTGCCGGAGCAACGCCGCCTCGGCGGCGGTCTCGACCCATTCGGCGACCGTTGTCAGGCCGAGTCCGCTGGCGAGACCGAGCAGATGGCGCAGCACGGTCTGATTGTCCGGTCGATCGATCAGGTCGCGCACGAACGAGCCGTCGATCTTGACGATGTCGAGGGCGAGGGTTTGCAGATGACGCAGCGAGGTGAAGCCGGCGCCGAAATCGTCGAGCGCGACCCGGCAACCGAGATCGCGCACCGTTTTGACGAAGCGGGCCGATTCCTCGAGATCGCGCAGCGCTGCCGTTTCGGTGATCTCGACGACCAGCCGGCGCGCGATGTCCGGTCGGCTTGCCACCAACGACACTAGGGCGCGCAGCCACGGCTGATCGGCAGCGCTCAGCCCCGAGATGTTGAGGCCGAGATTGGTGTCGTCGCAGGAATCGAGCTCCTCGATCGCGCGTTCCAGGACGAAGCGGTCGATGGTGCGGATGAAGCCGAGCTGCTCGATCGCCGGGACGAACTGACTGGCCGCGACGATCGTGCCGTCGTCGTCACGCATGCGCAGCAGGCATTCATAATAATCGATGGCGCCGCTCCGGCCGGCGACCACCGGCTGGAAGGCGAAGAGCAGCCGCCCCTCTTTCAGGGCGCGCTGCACCCGTTCGGCGATCGCCATGCTAGCGCGATGCCGATTACGCTGCGGCTCGGTCAACCGGTAGGCGGCGAGACAGTCGCGGCCGGCGTGCTTTGCCTCGGCAAGCGCAGTCTCGGCGCGGGTCATGATGTCCTCGGCGGTCGAGGCCTGACGCGGGAAGGCGACGCTGCCGATCGAAATGGTGATGTAGATCGGCCCGGCGGCAGTGAAGATCGGCGCCTCGCTGACGACGGCAAGGATGGGTTCGGCAAGATTCGCGATCCTGGCCTCGCCGCAATCGGCCAGCAGCATGCCGAAACGATCGCCGCCGACGCGGCCGAGCATGTCGTCGGGCGTCAGGCAGCGGCCGAGGCGTCGTCCGACCTCGACGAGCACGGCATCCGCCGCCTCGCAGCCGAAGGCGTCGTTGATCATCGTCATCTTATCGATGCCGATGGCGAGATAGGCACCCGAGCGGCCGGTCGCCACGCTGCGCTCGGCGATGTCGCGAATGGCGTCGCGCAGCCGCAGCTTGTTGGCGAGGCCGGTCAGCTCGTCGAAATTCGCCAGCCGCTCGAGGCGAAACTCGAGCGCCTTGCGCGATGTGATGACGCGCATGATGCCGACGACACGGACTACCTGGCCGGTTTCATCGTGCTCTGCACGGCCACGATCCTGAACCCAGTGGAAACGCCCGTCCTCGCCGCGCAGGCGATAGTCGCAGTCGAACATCGCGGCTCCGGCGAAATGGTCGTTGAGCCGCTGCTGTCGGGTCGGCAGATCCGTCGGGTTGATACGACCGGTGAGAGCCTTGCCGGTGGCGAGCGCATCCGGATCGGTGATACCCACCGTCTCACCCAACTGACCGCGCCAGACGATCCTGTCGCTCGGCACATGCCAGTCATACGCGATGTCGCCGGCCGCCGTAAGGGCTGCTTCCATGCGGCTTACTGCCATATTGTCGTTGAGTGACATGAAGGGTAAATTTTCTGACCGCCGCCGCAGGAATCACGGGCTGGTTGGACGTTAAGGTTTAATCCTTGATGAAGCCTTAAACGTCCGATTGCCAAATGGTGGCATTTGAGGGATATTATATTCAGTTTGTATTAGTTATCGGGCCGCGAAACCCTTTGCGACGCGTGCTCGTCAAGGTGGTGCTTGAAGATAATAGAGTCTACTGCGTGTCAGCCGCGCGCCGCCGTACCGCTTGCGCTGCCGCGCCGGGCGTTCGTCGTCGGCATGGGGACAAGCCAAGACGGGTCGGACGAGGTGGTTCTGACGACACTTCGTTCGACCGGCAGATCGCCCTTCCTCGCCCAATACCTGGCACAGGAATTCTTTAGTGCTGACGGACAGCCACCGCGCTGGTGCGAGCGGGACAGCGCCTATCGTCTGGCGGACACCCCGCCGACGAGTCCGGGCCTCAGCCTCGACGTCTAATCCACCGCTATCGGAAATGTGATCCGCGGGAGATGGTATCCGCGGAGCGCCGTCGCTCAGGCGGCGGGCGAATGCGCCGCCAGGAACGGCAGCACCGCATGATTGAAGTCGCGCGCGGCAACCTGGGGGAAGCAGTGGCCACCGCGGGCGAACATCTTGACCTCCGCTCCCGGGATGAGCCGGGCTAGCTCCTCGGAGAAATAGGAGGGCGTCACGATGTCGTCCTCGCAACCGGCAATCAGGGTTGGTGTGCGAATCCGATTGAGGTCGGCAGTGCGATCGAAGGCAAGGATCGCATCGATGCGGCTGGCGACGATTTCCGGCGCCGAGAAGGTGGCGAGATTCTGGGCCTCGGCTTGGCGCAAGGCCTCGTTGTATTTGGCGACCCACCAGCTCGGGTAGAGAAACAGCGTCGCGCTTTGCAGATAAGCCGCCGGGCCAAGGCGGAGCAGGATTTCCTTGCGCAGCGCGAAGAGCCGGCGGAAATAGGCATCCGCCTTGGTCCAGCTTGCGGTGACGACGATGCTGGCCAGCCGTTTCGGGTGCTCCAGCGCGAGGATCTGGGCGATGGCACCACCGGTCGAGTGGCCAACGAGATGAACGCGGTCGAGCCCGAGGGCGTCCATCAACTCGATGACGTCGGCGGCCATCCGGTCCACCGTATACGAGATGCGCGAGTGATCGCTCTGACCGATCCCGCGGTGGTCGTGGACGATCACTTCGAAGCGCTTGGCGAAAACCGGAGTCTGCTCGCGCCAGAAGGCGCCGTATCCGCCGAGACCGGAGACGAAGAGGACAGGGAACCCGGCCCCGTGCCGCTCATAGTAAAGCTGACAATCGCCGATCGCGATGCGCGGCATGCTGTAAGGATCCGAATCCAACCGAGGTGGTGCTCGTTAGCAGAGGTCCCGCGCTCCTGTCAAACGCCGCGCGACGAGGAGCAGGCATGCGATCGGCGCATTGAGCCGCGACGAGTCGCGGGCTGGAAACCGGCCCTGTCGAACCCGTCGGCGCCGCGTCGCCGCGAGGCCAATCGAACCGTCAGGACGGGCACGCGCCGGCCCGTATCGTGGCCCGGTCATCAGCAAAACGAGGAAGGTCGGTTTTCAACCGACTGCCCTCTTACTATCAATGATTGAACACTAATCCTGAAAAAAGGAGCGCTGCGTGACAACGAAAAGCCACATTGTCATGCAATTGATAACCAACTGCGCGGGTTCCCTGCTTGTAGCGTGCGTGCTTACTTTCCAATGGACCGTTTGGTTGAATTCGACTTCGTTGTCTCCCATCTGCTGGTGACTATATTGACTTTGCCAAACCGCCCCGTTTCACCGCCGAGCAATGTCGGCACTCAGCGACGAACGCGGCGCCGTGTTGGCGCTGCGTTGATGGCCACCCCTCATCCGTCCGCTCGATGAACAGCTAGTGAGCGCTAAACATGAAGCGAACCACCACACGAACCCAGGACATTGATCGCCATGTCGGCGCTCGTATTCGCGAGCGCCGCATCATACTGGGCCTCACCCAGCAGCAATTGGCTGATCTCATCGGCGTCACCTACCAGCAGGCGCATAAATATGAGCGCGGGATAAATCGCGTTTCGGCGGGCCGGCTGTTCGAGGTCGCTCGCGTGCTCAGCGTGCCAGTCGCCTATCTGTTCGAAGGTCTCGATGCCGAGGATCACCGCCCGGTCAGCCCCCGCGAACGGATGTGCTTGGAGCTTGCTCGCAATTTCGCCCAGATCCCCAACGAAAAGCATCAGGAAGCCCTGAGCAAGCTGGCGCGGGCGCTCGCCACTCAGCAATAGAGGCCACGACGACCGCCCGCCGCGTCGCGCCGCGATAATTTCGGCGCGGGCGGTCGTGCGCATGCGTCTCGCCGGCATTTCGTCTGCCGACCTTGCTTGCCGGCGGGCTGGGGGCTATTAGATTGCGGGTCCGAACCGGTCACCGCGATAATGCCAGCATGGTCTAGACATCGGCGGCGTCGACGCTTGCGCCGCGCGGCTGGCGACGCCGCTCACGGCCCCCGTCGGCCCTCTCGCGGGAGCGGCAGCGGCTCGTGCTGAGCGCCATCTTCGTCGCCCTCATTCTCCATCTGATCGGCGGTGCCTGCGGGCTAGCCGGCGAGAAATTTGCGCTTCGCGTCGTCTATTTGTTGAGTGCTGCCGCGTCCGGCCTCGCCGCGCTCGCCGCCCTCGCCTTCCTGCTCGGCGACGGCACGCCGATCGAGGCTGTACTGCCGATCGGTCTGCCTTGGCTCCCCGCACATTTTCGCCTCGACGCGCTCAGCACCGCCTTTCTCTTCATCCTCAACCTCGTCGCCGCGCTGGTGAGCGTGTTCGCACATGGCTACGGCACGCACGATTTCGAGCCGAAGCGAATCCTGCCACTCTACCCCGTCTTCCTCGCCGCAATGAACCTAGTGCTGCTCGCCGACGACGCCTATTCCTTCCTGGTGAGCTGGGAATTCATGTCGCTGAGCTCGTGGCTTCTCGTGCTCGCCAATCATCGCGACAAGCAAACCAGCCACGCCGCCGCCGTCTACCTCATCATGGCGAGCTTTGGCGCTGTTGCCCTCCTCCTCGCCTTCGGCATCCTCGCCGGAATCGGCGGCGATTACAGCTTCGCCGCCATCCGGCACGCGACGCCCGGGATGTTGCCGGCCTCGCTTGTCGTGGCGCTCGTCCTGCTCGGCGCCGGCTCCAAGGCAGGGCTGGTGCCGCTGCATGCCTGGCTGCCGCTCGCCCATCCGGCGGCACCCAGCCATGTCTCGGCGCTGATGAGCGGCGTCATGACCAAGGTGGCGATCTATGCGCTGATCCGCGTGCTCTTCGATCTCGTCGGCAGCCCGATCTGGTGGTGGGGCGGCATCATCCTCCTGCTCGGCGCGCTGAGCGCTCTCCTCGGCGTGCTCTACGCCGTCATGCAGAGCGATCTGAAGACGCTGCTCGCCTACAGCACGGTGGAGAATGTCGGCATCATCACCATCGGCATCGGCCTCGCCCTCGCCTTCAAGGCCAGCGGCCTGACGACGCTGGCCGGTCTCTCCCTCCTCGCCGCCCTTCTCCACGTCTTCAATCACGCGCTCTTCAAGAGCCTGCTTTTCCTCGGCGCCGGCGCCGTCCTCGTGGCCACCGGCCAGCGCGATATTGAGCGCCTCGGCGGGCTCATCCATCGCATGCCGGTCACCGCCGCGACGTTCCTGGTCGGCGCCGCCGCGATCTCGGCGCTGCCGCCGCTCAACGGATTTGCTTCCGAGTGGCTGGTCTTCCAGGCCATTCTCAACGGCACGGTCTTGCCGCAATGGCTGCTCAAATTTGCCCTTCCCGTCGTCGGGCTGATGCTCGCCCTTGCCGCCGCCCTTGCCGCCGTCTGCTTCGTGCGCGCCTACGGCATCGTTTTCCTCGGCCGGCCGCGCCGCCCGGAGGCGGCTGTCGCCGAGGAGGTGCCCGCGGTGATGCGCGCGCCGCTCGCCGTGCTGGCCGCACTATGTGTCGTGTTCGGCATCCTGCCGGGCGCCCTCATTGGGCTGTTGCTTCCGGTGATGCGCCAACTGCTCGGGCCGAACGCGGTGCCCTTCTCCCACTCGACAGGGCTGTGGCTCGTCCCGCTGCGTGCCGAGCAGAGCTCGTATAGCGGGCTGATCGTCTTTCTGATGATCGCCGGACTGGTCGGGCTGCTCGTCTGGGTGATCCACCGCTTCGCCTCGGCCCGGGTTCGCCGGGCGCCGGCCTGGGATTGCGGCTTCCCCGATCCTCGCCCGCAGACGCAGTACACCGGCTCGAGCTTTGCCCAGCCGATCCGCCGCGTCTTCGGCACGACCGCATTCCGCGCCCGCGAAACCCTCGACATGCCCGCGCCCGGCGAGACGCGCCCCGCTCATTTCGCGATCAACCTGCGCGACCTCGTCTGGGAAGGGTTCTATCAGCCGTTCATCCGCCTCGTCGCCTGGGCGACCGAGCAGATCGACACCCTGCAATTCCTGACCATCCGCCGCTATCTCACCCTGACCTTCGCATCGCTCGTCCTGCTGCTCACCATCGTCGCCGTGTGGCAGTGATGGCGTTCATCGCGCAGATCCTGCACATGGCGCTGGTGCTGGCGCTGGCGCCGCTGCTCACTGGGCTGGTGCGCAAGACCAAGGCGCGGCTGCTCGGCCGGCGCGGTGCCTCGCTCGTGCAGCCCTATCGTGATCTCGCCCGGCTACTGCGTAAGGACGCCGTCGTCGCCGACAACGCCTCCTGGCTGTTCCGCACCACGCCCTATCTCGTCTTCGCGGCGATCTGGCTCGCCGCCTCGCTGGTGCCCAGCTTCACCACCGACCTGCTGCTCAGCCCGACCGCCGATCTCATCGCGCTGGTCGCCCTGCTCGGCAGCGCCCGCTTCTTCACCGCGCTTGCCGGGCTGGATATCGGCACCAGTTTCGGTGGCATCGGCGCGAGCCGCGAGATGATGATCGCCTCGCTCGCCGAGCCGGCGATGCTGATGGTAACCTTCACCGTCTCGCTGCTCATCGGCTCGACCTCGCTGGTCGCCATCTCCGAGCATGTCCTCCTTCACGATCTTGGCCTGCGCGTCTCGCTCGGCATGGGGCTCGTCGCCCTCGTTATGGTGGCGGTCGCCGAGAATGGAAGAGTACCGATCGACAATCCGGCGACGCATCTCGAGCTCACCATGGTGCACGAGGCGATGGTGCTCGAATATTCCGGCCGCCACCTCGCGCTGATCGAGGCCGGTGCAATGCTCAAGCTGCTGCTCTATGTCTCGCTGATCGGCTGCATCTTCGTACCCTGGGGCATGGACGTGGCGGGACACCCAGCCGGTTTCCCGCAAGGCTTGGCGAGCTATCTCGGCAAGCTGGCGACGGCCGGTATCCTGCTCGGCCTCTTCGAGACGAGCATCGCCAAGATGCGCGTCTTCCGGGTCAGCGAGTTCCTTGGCGGCGCGCTGCTGCTCGGTCTCCTCGCCGTCATCCTGCTATACGTGTCGCGAGGCCTCTGACGATGCTGAGCATCGCCTATGATGCAGCGCATCTCATCGACGGCAGCGTCCTGCTCATCAGCTTTGCGCTGCTCTATCAGCGCCGCCTTCTCGCCGTCTTCAACGCCTTCAGCCTGCAGGCCCTGCTGATCGCCTGCGCCGCCGCATGGCAGGCCTATGTCCAGGATGCGCCGCATCTCTACGTGACGGCGGCGATCGCGCTGATCTTCAAGGCCATCGTCATCCCCTACGCGCTGCGCCGCATCGTCGCCCGGCTGCAGATTCATCACACCATCGAGACGGTGATCGGCGTCGGCTCGACGATGACGGCCGGCGTCGCCCTGGTCGCCTTGTCGATTCTCCTCGTACTCCCCGTCACCTTCGCTTCAGGCGCGCTCACCCGCGAGAGCCTAGCGATCGCGCTGTCGGTCGTACTCATCGGCCTCCTGATGATGATCACGCGGCGCAACGCCATCACCCAGGTCATCGGCTTCATGTCGCTCGAAAACGGCCTCATCCTGGCGGCGATCGGCGTCAAGGGCATGCCGCTCGTCGTCGAGATGAGCATTGCCTTTTCGGTGATGGTGGCGTTCATCATCTTCGGCATCTTCTTCTTCCACATCCGCGAACGCTTCGACACGCTCGACATGCAGTACATCGAGACGTTCCGTGGCGATCAGCGCTAGGGCGACGCCTTGACCCTCCCCCCGCTCGATCCGGTGCACGCCGTTCTCGGCATTCCGCTGGTCACCGCCCTCATCCTCGTCTTCATCCCCTGGCACCGCGTCGCGGCGCGGATCAACGTCATCGGCTCGCTGCTCACCTTCATCGCCGGCCTGTCGCTGTTCCGCTACGACGTGGCGGCGACCGAGTTGGTCTTCATCGACGATTTCAACATCTACCTCGTCGTCCTCACCACCTTCGTCGCCTTCACCACCAGCCTCTTCAGCGCCAGCTACATCGATCACGAGGTCGCTATCGGCCGGCTGACGCCGGCGCGGTTGCGCTCCTATCACGCGATGTACCAAGCCTTCATCCTGACCATGCTGCTGGCCCTCGTCGCCAACAATCTCGGCGTCATGTGGGTGGCGATCGAGGGCGCCACGTTGACCACCGTGCTGATGGTCAGCCTCTACCGCACGCATCAGGCGATCGAGGCGGCCTGGAAATACTTCATCCTGTGCGGCGTCGGCATCGCCCTCGCCCTCTTCGGCACCATTCTGATGTATCTCGCGGCGCAGCCAGTGATGGGATCGGGAATGGCGGCGATGGCCTGGCTGTCGCTGATCAAGCAGGTAGCCGGCTTCGACCCGCACATCCTCAACCTCGCCTTCGTCTTCCTGCTCGTCGGCTACGGCACCAAGATCGGGCTGGCGCCGCTGCATGCCTGGCTGCCCGACGCCCATGCCGAGGGTCCGACGCCGATCTCGGCGGTGCTCTCGGGCCTCCTGCTCAACGTCGCGCTCTACGCCGTGCTGCGCTTCAAGATGCTGCTCGCCGCCAACGGCGAAGCCATCGCGCCCGGCCCGCTGATGGTGGCGATGGGAATCTCCTCGCTGCTGCTCGCCACGCTGATGCTGTATCGTCGGCGCGACATCAAGCGCTTCTTCGCCTATTCCTCGATCGAGCATATGGGCATCATCACCTTCGCCTTCGGCATGGGCGGACCGCTTGCCAATTTCGCCGGCCTCCTGCACATGACGATGCACAGCCTGACCAAATAGGCGATCTTCTTCGCCGTCGGTCACATCGCCCAGGTCAAGAGCTCGCAGAAGATCGCCGACATCAAGGGGCTGACGAGCAGCCATCCGGTGCTCGGCTGGGGCTTCGTCTTCGGCGTCATCGCCATCGCCGGCCTGCCGCCCTTCGGCATCTTTACCTCGGAGTTCCTCGTCGTCACCTCGACGATCGCGCGGGCGCCGTTCCTTGCTTTGCCGCTGGTCCTCGGCCTGCTCATCGGCTTCGCCGCGCTCATCTTGCGCCTGCAAGGCATCGCCTTCGGCGAGCCGCAGGGCGGCAGCGCGCCGGTCGAGGCCTCGCTGGTGCCGCTCTACGCCCATCTCGCCCTCGTCCTGGTCGCCGGCCTGTTCCTGCCGGCGGCGCTGGTCGAATGGTTCCAACATGTCGCCAAGCTGCTCGGCTAGGCCATGAGCGACGAGAACGAGACCCTCCAGCGCTTCCTCGCCGGCCTGGCACCGGCGGTCGAGGGACATCGCCCGTGGCCGCGCTTCACCCTCAACGAGGCGGGTTGGCGCGCCCTGGCGGCGCGGCTCGAGACCACCGACTGGTCGCTCCTCGGCCTGTGGGGCGAGAGCGACACCGTGCATGCAGCCTTGCACGAGGAGGCAGGGCACGCGGAGGCGGGCGGCGCCATCGCGGTCGCCTCGCTGCCCTGCCCCTCCGGCCGCTTCCCCTCGCTCGGCGCCGTGCGGCCGAGCGCCATCCGGCTCGAGCGCACGATCCACGACCTCTTCGGCCATGTCCCGCTCGGCTCGCTCGACGGGCGACCATGGCTCGATCACGGCAACTGGCCGATCATCCATCCGCTCGCCGCGCGGCCGGGCGAGAAGCCGGTAACGGAGCCGCGCGCCGGGACGAACTACGCCTTCCTGACCGCCGACAGCCCCGAGCTTCACCAGATCGCCGTCGGCCCGGTCCATGCCGGCATCATCGAGCCCGGCCATTTCCGCTTCCATGCCAATGGCGAAACGGTGGCGCGGCTCGAGGAGCGGCTCGGCTATGTCCACAAGGGCATCGAGCGGCTGATGTCCGGCAGACCGGTCGGCGAGGCGGCTCAGCTCGCCGCCCGCATCTCGGGCGACAGCACGGTCGCCCATTCCCTCGCCTTCGCCCGCGCCATCGAGGCAGCGCTCGACGTCGCGGTGCCGCCGCGCGCCGTCTATCTGCGCGCGCTGATGGCAGAGATCGAGCGGATCGCCAACCATCTCGGCGATATCGGCGCGATCTGCAACGACGCCTCCTTCGCCTTCATGCTCGCGCATTGCAGCGTACTGCGCGAGCGCGTGCTGCGCACTTCGCAGCATTGCTTCGGCCACCGGCTGATGATGGACCGCATCGTGCCGGGCGGCGTCGCCAACGACATCGCCGCCGACGGGCCGGCGCTGCTGCGCGCCCTCACCGGCGAGCTCGCGCCGCGCTTCGAGACGCTGGTCCGCATCTACCACAACCGGCCGTCCCTGCTCGACCGCACGGTGGGCACCGGCATCACCGCGCTCGATCTCATCCACCGCTTCGCCGCCGGCGGGCCGGTCGGCCGCGCCGCCGGGCGCGGCAGCGATGCGCGGCGCAGCCCCGGCTATCCGCCTTATGACAGCCTCGAGTTCGATGTCCCGGTTCTGGTCGAAGGCGACGTCCACAGCCGCATCCTCATCCGCATCGCCGAGATCCGCGCCAGCCTCGCCCTCCTCGATCAGATCCTCGCCGCACTGCCGCCGGCGGCGGAGGGCGGGTTGAGCGTGGCGCTGCCGCGGCGGGCCGGCGAGGGCATCGCGCTGGTCGAGAGCTTCCGCGGCGAGATCCTCACCTGGGTCGCCCTCTCGGCGAGCGGCCGGGTGCGGCGCTGCCATGCGCGCGACCCGTCCTGGTTCCAATGGCCGCTGCTCGAGGCGGCGATCGAGGGCAACATCGTCGCCGACTTCCCACTCTGCAACAAATCCTTCAACTGCTCCTATTCGGGGCACGATCTCTAGGCCCGGAGTAGCCGTCATGTGGCATGTGATCGGCCGGACGCTGATATCGAAGCCGTTGCCCGTCGAGGCGCCGCCGCCCGACGAGGCGCATCTCGCCGAGCTCGCCATGCGTCTCGACGAGCGCGCCCGCGCCCGGCTCGGCCGCTCCCTTTCGATCCGCGAGGTCGATGCCGGCTCGTGCAACGGTTGCGAGCTCGAGATCCACGCCCTCGCGAATCCGCTCTACGATCTCGAGCGCTTCGGCCTGCGCTTCGTCGCCTCGCCGCGCCACGCCGACGTGCTGATGGTGACCGGGCCGGTGACGCGCAACATGCGCGAGGGGCTGGAGCGGACCTACACCGCGACGCCGGATCCCAAATGGGTCGTCGCAATCGGCAATTGCGCCGTCGATGGCGGGCTCTTCGCCGGCAGCTATGCGGTGATCGGCGGGGTGTCCGCAATCATCCCGGTCGACCTTCATATCCGCGGCTGCCCGCCGGCGCCGATCCAGCTCCTCGGCGGTCTCCTCGCCCTGCTCGACATGGCGAACCGGCCGAGCGCCGAGAAGAGGGCCGACACGGCGGAACGCCGGGAGCCCTCGTGAGCCCTGTGCTATATCTTGTGACCGCGCCTGTTAATTACAGAGAAATAACAGGTGCCCCTCCCTACCCGTTGTGTCGCGGCATGCACCAGGCCCGGGAGACGGTCATCGTCGGGTTCCCTCCTTTTGCAGGCGCTTTGCAGGAGCGCCCTACCAATCCTAACCCCGGGCGCGAAGGTCTCGGGCTAGGCGGCGACAGTCTTCAACATGTCAAATAACGAACAAAACGAGAACAACCCTAGCAGAGACATCTTGCCCGCACAAGCCCAAAAACGTGCGACAACAATGCTCCTCCCGCCCTTGGTGATCCGCCTCAGCGCGTCACCGAATTGCCCGTGCCGGCAAGCGACTCCGGCTCAGCGTCCGTAGCTGAATTTCGGCTGCCAGCCGGCGGCGCCTTCCGGCAGCAGGTCGAGGAGGTGCCAGACGCTGCAGAAATCGTCGCCGCCGGTGAAGGCGGTATCGGCGACGCGCAGGATCTTCCCGCCCTTGCGCTTGAAGACCGAGACGCCCGGCATCGCGCCGCCATCCCTGACATAGCCCATATCCGCGGCGAAGCTGGTGCCCTGGTGCGAGACCATGGGGAACTTCCAGCCGCGCGCGGCGGCGAAGCTTTGCTGGCGCTCGGGCGGGTCCGGCGACGAGACGACGAAGGCGGCGCGATCGCTGAGATGCGCGAAGACGCCGTTGAAGCCATCCGCCCACATCGTGCAATGCGCGCAGCCGGTGCCCATGTTGTGGATGATGAAGAGCGTATCCTGATCGCCGAAGAGAGCGGAGAGACGCGTTTTGCCCTCCGGCACGGCGAATTCATAGTCGCCCACCTCCTCGGGCTCGACCGCCGCCTGCACGCCGCGCATCTTCTCGCGCAGCGTCGCGATCTGGCGACGATACCCGGCCAATTTCTCCCGCGATTCCCGATAGCTCATGGAGGCGCTCCGCTGCCCGTTCTCAACGACCGTAACTGTCGCGATAGCGCACCCAGCCCTGCGGCCCGTTGCGCCGGTCCGCCTCGTCGCGTCCGCGCGGCACGAGGTCGAGATAGTGATAGGCGGCGTTCATCATGTCGAGGCCGCGCTCGTAGCAGGAATAGGTGTGGAAGATCGCGTCGCCGTCGCGGAAGAAGACGCTGATGCCCGGCCGTTCCGAGGCCGAGGATTTCGCCCAGCCGTAGTTGTAGTAGGTGTCGCCCTTGCCCAGCTCGTCTGCGGTGAACGACACGTGATAGTCGAAATTGAAATCGTTGCCGCCCGACGACACCCATTTGAAGGTCCAGCCGAGACGCTTGCGGAAGGCGTCGAGCTTGGTGAAGGGTGCACGCGAGACGGCGACCAGCGTGACGTCACGCGCCGCGAGATGGACGACGTTGCGCTCGAAATTGTCGGCCCAGAACGAACAGCTCTTGCAGCCGGAATCCCAGTCCGGCCCGAACATGAAATGATAGACGACGAGCTGGCTGCGTCCGTCGAAGAGCTGGGCCAGCGTCTCCGGACCGGCGGGACCGTCGAAGACATAATTCTTGGCGACCTTCTCCCACGGCAGGTCGCGGCGCGCCCGGCTGAGCTGGTCGCGCAGGCGGGTGAACTCCTTCTCCTTGGCGAGAAGCTGCCGGCGCGCCGCCAGCCATTCCTCTGACGTTACGACCTGGTGATCGGTCATGATCGTTTCTCCGCTCGTGATTTGACGGGTTTCTTCTTCCGCCGCGCCTTGCCTCGCGCGGCGGCCGTCTCGCGCTCGATCTCGTCCAGCGAGACGGCGAGGAGATCGAACTGCGCCTGCCAGTACTTGCTGTAGCGGTTGAGCCAGAGCGCGGCGTCGTGGATCGGTCCGGCGTCGAAGCGGCAGCGGCTGATGCGGCCGGTGCGCTCCTGCGTCACCAGCCCGGCGCGCACGAGAACCTGGATGTGGCGCGAGATCGCCTGCAGCGAGATGGCGAAATGCGCGGCGATCTCGGAGACCAGGAGATCGTGACCGTCGAGCCGGTCGAGGATCTCGCGGCGCACCGGATCGGCAAGGGCGGAGAACACCAGGCTCAGCGCCTCCTGCTCGTCATCCGAAGCGGAGTCCTGTCCTACGACACGCAGATGCGACGGGTTGCCCATGCGAACGCGGCCCATCAATCAACCGTTCAGTTGATATTCAACCAACTGATTGATTATCTGTCAAGAGGCGGCGGTGGCGCAGCTCGTTTTCTTCCATGATCGATGGTGGGGCGCCGCGAATCTCCGGCATGAGGCGGCGGCGTGCGCTTACGACGGCGCCGCCGCCTTCGCGCGCGGCTGGGCGGCGAGATACCAGAGCACCGGGGCGAGGACGAGCGCGCCGCCTGCGAGCGCGGGCGCGCCCGGCTGCTCGGCGAAGACGAGCCAGACCCGGAACGGGCCGAGCACGACATCGAGCATGCCGATGAGGCCGGCCTCGCCCGAGGGGATGTGGCGACCGCCGATGAGGAAGAGAAGATAGGCGAAGGCGGTGTTGGTGGCCCCGAACAGCGCGAGCACGACGAGCTGGTAGAGGCTCGGCATGCCGCCTGCCGCCGGCGGCCAGCAGACGAGGGCGCAGAGCGCGGCGCCGAGGGCGCTGATCGGCGCCATGGCGAGCGAGGGATAGCGCCGCGCCATGATCGAGTACCATCCGGTTGCAAGTATTTTGAGACCCCCGTCCTACCAATCACGCGGGTCAACACCGCAGTTGGGTGAAGC
>DATAQP010000255.1:0-14057 GCA_036264595.1 Allostellaceae bacterium | reverse complement strand
CCGATCGATCCCGGCGCCGACGCCTCGATCGGCGGCATGACGGCGACCAGAGCCTCGGGGACCAACGCGGTGCGCTACGGCACGATGCGCGAGAACGTACTGACCCTGACCGTCGTGCTGGCCGACGGGCGGATCATCAAGACCGGACGGCGGGCGCGCAAATCCGCCGCCGGCTATGATCTCACCCGGCTCTTCGTCGGCTCGGAGGGAACGCTCGGGATCATCACCGAGATCACGCTGCGGCTCTACGGCATTCCGCAGGCCATCTCCTCGGCGATGTGCACCTTCGAGCGGATCGAGGATGCCGTGAACACGGTGATCCTGACCATACAAAGCGGCATTCCGGTGGCGCGCATCGAGCTCGCCGACGACATGCAGATGAAGGCAATCTGCCTCCATTCCAAGCTCGACCTACCGGTCGCCAACACGCTGTGGCTGGAGTTCCACGGCACCGAGGCGAGCGTCGCCGAGCAGGCCGAGATGGTCCAGGCCATCGCCAAGGATTTCAACGGCAACGATTTCACCTGGACGACCAAGCCGGAAGATCGCAAGAAGCTCTGGCAGGCGCGCCACGACGCCGCCTATGCCAACAAGACGCTGGCGCCGGGCAAGCAGCTCTGGGCGACCGATGTCTGCGTGCCGATCTCGCGTCTCGCCGAATGCATCAGCGAGACCAAAGAGGACATCGCCGGCTCGTTCATGCTGGCGCCGCTGGTCGGCCATGTCGGCGACGGCAATTTCCACCTGACGCTGATGCTCGACCCCGAGGATCCCAAGGATGTCGCCGAGGCGGAGCGCCTGAACACGAGGCTGGTCGCCCGCGCGCTCGCCATGGAAGGTACCTGCACGGGCGAGCATGGCGTCGGCTATGGCAAGATCGACTTCCTGCAGGAAGAGCATGGCGAGGCGCTCAGCGTCATGCGGCTGATCAAGAAGACGCTCGATCCCGACAACATCATGAACCCCGGCAAGATCGTGCGGCTGTAGGGCACTGTGAGAGCGGACCCTGGCCCTTATCCTTCGACTTCGCTCAGGATGAGGGGTGCTTTCCACCCGCTTCTCCCCTCGTCCTGAGCGAAGTCGAAGGACATGACCACCGCACGGATGACGGATGCAATCTAGTCAATTCGCGCTGCTGCAGGCCCGTCGCTTCCTGCCGCTTTTCGTCACCCAGTTCCTCGGCGCGCTCAACGACAATTTCTTCAAGAACGCGCTCGTCATCCTGGTGACCTATCGGCTTGCCGAGGAGGCAGGACTGAACGGCCAGATCCTGGTCACCGCGGCGGCCGGGCTCTTCATCCTGCCGTTCTTCCTCTTCTCGGCGACGTCAGGCCTGCTCGCCGACAAAGTCGAGAAGCGGCGGCTGATCCTCGCCGTCAAGACGGCTGAGATCGTCTTCATGGCGATCGCCGTGGCCGGATTCTATTCCGGCCATGTCATCCTGCTGATGACCGTGCTCTTCCTGATGGGCGTCCACTCGACCTTCTTCGGGCCGATCAAATACGGCATCCTGCCCGCGCATCTCGCGCCCGGCGAGCTCCTCGCCGGCAATGCGCTGATCGAGGCGGGAACCTTCCTCGCCATATTGATCGGCACGATCGTCGGCGGCGTCATCATCCTGACGGCGCACGGCATCGCGGTGGTCTCGCTCGGCCTTCTCGCCGTCGCCGTCGCCGGCTTGGTCGCCGCCTATTTCATCCCGCCGGCGCCGCCCCCGGCGCCCGATCTCGCGCTGCGCTTCAACATCGTCGCCGATACGTTTGACATGCTGCGCTACGCCCGCCAACGCCGCGAGCTCTTCCTGGCGATGCTCGGCATCTCGTGGTTCTGGCTGGTCGGCGCCACGTTCCTGTCGCAGTTCCCCACCCTCGCGAAGGACGTCATCGGCGCCGACGAGAACGTCGTCACGCTGTTCCTGACCGCCTTCACCATCGGCATCGCGCTCGGCTCGCTGATCTGCAATAGGCTGCTCGCCGGCGAGGTCAGCACGCGGCTGGTGCCGCTCGCCGCGCTCGGCATCAGCCTCTTCACCATCGATCTCTACTACGCCAGCGCCGCCCTGCCGCCGGCCGGCGCGCTGCTCGGCATTGCCGGTTTCCTCTCGCATCTTGCCGGCTGGCGCATCGTCGGCGATCTCGTCCTCATCGCCATGAGCGGCGGCATCTTCATCGTACCGCTCTATGCCTTCCTGCAGGCGCATAGCGAGGAGAGCCACCGCAGCCGCGTCATCGCCGCCAACAACATCTGGAACGCCCTCTTCATGGTCGCCGCGGCGATCGCGACGATCGTCCTGCTGGAAACCGGCTTCAGCGTCCCGCAGGTCTTCCTCATCGTCGCCATCGTCAATTTCGGCGTCGCGCTGTGGATCTGCCGCCTTCTACCCGGCACCGTCATCAAATCGCTAGCCGCCGCGCTCTTCCGCCTCGCCTATCGCGTCGAGGTCAAGGGCGCCGAGAATTATCGTCACGCCGGCAAGCGCGCCGTCGTCGTCGTCAACCACGTCTCCTTTCTCGACGGCCCGCTGCTCGCCGCCTTCCTGCCGGGACGGCCGATCTTTCCGATCGACAGCTTCGTCGCACAGCGCTGGTGGGCGCGGCCGATCTTCTGGCTGGTCGACGCGGTGAGAATCAACCCGACCAATCCGATGGCAACCAAGGCGCTGATCCGCGCCGTCCAGGCCGATCGCAAATGCGTCATCTTCCCCGAGGGGCGGATCACCATCACCGGCGCGCTGATGAAGATCTATGAAGGGCCGGGGATGATCGCCGACAAGGCGGACGCGCCGCTTCTGCCGGTGCGCATCGACGGCGCGCAGTACACGCCCTTCTCGCGCCTGCGTGGCAAGCTACGCCTGCGCCTCTTTCCACACATCACCATCACCATCCTCGAGCCGCGGCGCATCGCCATCGACGAGACGCTGCGCGGCCGCAAGCGGCGTCAGGCGATCGGGCTGCAGCTCTACGACATCATGACGGATCTCATCTTCGAGACGAACGAGACCCGCCAGACGCTGTTCGAGGCGGTGCTCGACGCGCGCCACGTCTATGGCCGTCATCGCCCGGTGGTCGAGGATATCGAGCGCCGGCCGCTGACCTATGATCGGCTGATCGCCGGCAGCTTCGCCCTCGGTCGGCGCCTCGCGGTGCTGGCGCCGCCGCGCGGCCGCATCGGCGTGCTGCTGCCCAACTCGGCGGGCCTAGCCGTCACCTTCTTCGCCCTGCAGGCGATGGGCCGGGTTCCCGCCTTGCTCAATTTCTCGACCGGTACGGCCACCATGCTGGCCTCCTGCGAGGCGGCGCAACTCACCACGGTGCTGACCTCGCGGCGCTTCGTCGCCGCGGCCAAGCTCGAAGAGACGGTGGCGAAGCTCGCCGCGACGATGGCAATCGTCTATCTCGAAGACATCCGCGACACGCTCAGGACGGCCGATCGGTTGCGCGGCCTTGTCGCCGCCCGCTTCGCCTATCGCCGCTATCGCCGCAGCGGCGGCGGCGCGGCGCCGCACGATCCCGCCGTCGTGCTCTTCACCTCGGGCTCGGAGGGCGCTCCCAAGGGCGTCGTCCTCAGCCATGCCAATATCCTTGCCAACCGGCAGCAGATCGGCGCCGTCGTCGATTTCAACCCGAGCGACACGGTGTTCAACGCGCTGCCGCTCTTCCACGCCTTCGGCCTAACCGGTGGGCTGCTGCTGCCGGCGCTCGCCGGGGTCAAGACCTTCCTCTACCCGACGCCGTTGCATTACCGCATCGTGGCGGAGCTGATTTACGACACCAACGCGACCATCATGTTCGGCACCGACACCTTCCTTACGGGCTATGCGCGGGTCGCCAATCCCTATGATTTCTTCAGCATCCGCTATGTCTTCGCCGGCGCCGAGCGGGTGCGCGCCGAGACCCGCCAGGCCTGGAGCGAGAAATTCGGCCTGCGCATCCTCGAAGGCTATGGCGCAACCGAGACGGCGCCGGTCATCGCCATCAATACGCCGATGCACTATCGCGCCGGCACGGTCGGCCGCCTGCTGCCCGGCATCAGGAGTCGTCTGGAGCCGGTTCCCGGCATCGCCGAAGGCGGGCGCCTGGTCATCGCCGGCCCCAATGTCATGCTGGGCTATCTGCGCGTCACCGCGCCGGGCACGCTCGAGAAGCCGGAGGACGGCTGGTACGATACCGGCGACATCGTCTCGTTCGACGGCGAAGGGTTCATCACCATTCACGGCCGCGCCAAGCGCTTCGCCAAGGTCGCCGGCGAGATGATCTCGCTCGCCCTCGTCGAGGAGCAGGCCGAGCGTCTATGGCCCGATTCGCATCACGCGGTGATCGCGCGGCCTGACCCGCGGCGCGGCGAGCAGCTCGTGCTGGTGACCGATCGTCAGGACGCGGCGCGCGACGCGCTGCTCGCCGCCGCGCGCAACAGCGGGCTCGGCGAGCTCCTCGTGCCGAAGGCGATCCTCGTCGTCGCCAAGGTACCGCTGCTCGCCACCGGCAAGGTCGATTATCCCGCCGTGCAAACGCTCGCCGAGGCGGAAGTAGTGGGCTAGCGGCGCCCACGCCCGCCGCCTCGCCAACCGTCAGGTTTGGTGATGCGCCTGCGGGCCGAGGATGGCCTCGCGCATGCGGGCCTGAAGGAACGCGCCTTCGCGGGGAGGCAGAACGAGCGGGAAGTTTTCCACGCCGATCTTGGCCGACGCGAAGAGCAGGCCATTCGCATGGATAGCCGCGCGCAGCCCCTCCACCTCGTCAGGCTTGGTCACGCGCATCGTGCGCTTGAACCCCGCGCCTTGCGCGATCGCCACCAGGTCGACGCCATGCTTCGTATGCGTCTCCTGCATCCCGGTCTCGCCGTAATGCTCGTTGTCCTCCACAAGGATCGCGAGGTTGGGCGGCTGCTTCACCGCGATGGTGGCGAGGCTGCCCATGCCCATCAGCATCTCGCCGTCGCCGGTGATCACCAGCACCTTCCGCTTGGGCTGCGCGAGGGCGAGACCGAGACCGATCATCGCCGCTCCGCCCATCCCGCCCCAGAGCGGCAGGTTCTCGGCACGATCGCCAGCCGCCGTGATGTCCCAGGCCGGCGCGCCGAGACCCGCGATCACAAGCATGTCGCCGCGATCCGCCAGCACCGCACGACACAATGCGCGTCGATCGAGCCGATTGTGCTTGTCGATGGGGCTCATCGTCAGTCCTTCCCGAAAGTCTTGGCACCCAGCACGCGCTGGCCGATCAGCGTCGCGGTCGGCCGCAGCGTGTTGAAGGCCAAGCGTATCGTGGCGTCGACCGTGGGTGCCACATCCTCCGGATGATCGGCCCGGCGCACCAGCGTGCCCATCGCTTCCAGCACGGTCTGCGTCGCGTTGCCCATCGGCACCTGGGCCGGGTTGAACTCGCCGAAATCGCCGCGCATCGTCACGATCATCGGCATCGGCGTGCGATGCAGAATGCTGAGCGACAGCATGTTGATGCAGTTTCCGACGCCGGAGCTCTGCATCAGCAGGATGCCCTTGTCGCCGCCGAGCCACGCGCCGGCCAGCATCGCGATGCCTTCCTCCTCCGAGGTCAGCGACACCACCTCCATGCTGTTGTCGGCGAGGCATCGGCGGATCAGCCGCGAATGGCCGGCATCCGGCACGAGAGCCACCTGGCGGATCGCGTGCGACTTCAGCAGGTCGAAAATCTGGTCCGGCCACGAAACAGCCGAGTCCGTCCGCTGATGAGATGAGTCGTCCTGCATCATTCCTCCCGCTCGCGGCTCGCCGATGCGGCCATCATCGCGCGCTGAATGAAAGGCGTCGGCGAAACGGCTGTCAAATCCTAATCGGGCAAAACGGCCCCCGGCCATTCGTTGGTGCGCACGAGATCGCGCACCGTCGGGCGGATCAGGGCAGCCAGCGCGGCGGCGTTGTCACAGCAATGGGCTGGTTACCGTCGACGTCGCGAGGTAGCGTTCGGCGATGGCCCGCATTTCCTATCGCTACCACCACTTTCCTGCACCGATCATCCGGCAGGCGGTTTGGCTGTACCTTCGCTTTACCCTGAGCTACCGCGACGTCGAGGCCCTCATGGCCGAGCGCGGCATCGATGTCTCGTACGAGACCGTGCGCCGCTGGGTCCTCAAGTTCGGACCGGCATTTGCCAGGCAGCTTCGCCGACGGCGCCCTCGGCCAAGTGCCCAGTGGCATCTCGACGAGATGGTCGTTCGGATCGGGGGCGAGCGGATCTATCTCTGGCGCGCCGTGGATCACGAGGGCGAGATCCTCGACATGCTGGTCCAACGGCGGCGCGACAGGCGCGCCGCCGTGACGCTGATGCGGGCGCTGCTCAAGAAACAGGGCTTCGCTCCCGCCACGATCGTCACGGACAGGCTCCGGTCATACGCCGCAGCGTTCCACGATCTCCGCCTCGGCGCGCGTCACGAGCAGGGGTTGAGGGCCAACAACCGGGCAGAGAACTCGCATCAGATCGTCAGGCGACGAGAACAAACGAAGCAGGGCTTCAAGTCGCCGAGCTCAGCGCAGCGCTTTCTCAGCCTTCATGCCGCCGTCTACAACACCTTCAACGTCCAACGTCATCTCATCTCCCGGTCGACACTGCGTGTGTTCAGAGCGCATGCGATGACGCAATGGCGGGACGCGGCGCTTGCGGCATGATCGACCTCTCCCGAGGCCTTCTCAATATCGCATTCCATTCTCATGACAAAGCCGACCGGCCTCATATTGCGGTATCACCGGCTTCAAGCCGAGCTACGGCTTCCTGCCTTTGGACGGCGTGCAGGCAATCTCGTCAACCTGTGATCATCTCGGAATCTTCGCGCGCTCACCGCGCGATGCTTGGTTCATCACCAGTGCGCTGATGATGGTCCGGCCTGAGATCATCGCCCCACGCCGGCCGCGTCGGGTCGTGGTGCTGCGCTTGCCACAAGAGGTGCCTCAAGGCGACGCTTATCCCGAGCGCCTCGCCGCGCTGGCGGATGCCCTACGTCGGGACGGCGTTACGGTGGCGGTGATCGACCTGCCCTTCCCAGGGAAGGATTTTCGCACGCTGCAACAGGACCTTTGCTATTGGGAGGCGGCCCGCACCCTGCTCGCTCCTGGGCGCATCCGAACGGTTCCCCAACTCCGGTCGCTGCTCGGCCCCTATCTCGACAGGGATGTTACTGCCTACGCAGCTGCACGGCGGCGGCAGGAATATCAGACTCAATTTGCTATGCTCTCTGCTGGCTGCGATGCCGTGCTTCTTCCGGCCGCCACTGGGATCGCGCCCCCGATTGCCGATACAGGCGACGCGGTCATGAGTCGATTCTGGACGGCCTTGCATGTTCCGGCGATTACCATTCCACTGTGGCGCTCGGCGGCGGGATTCCCGCTCGGGCTTCAACTCCTTGGCGGGCTTGGTACGGACCGGATCCTCGCCGAGATTGCGCAGTGGTTCCTCGTGGGAGGACATGCTACTAGTTCCAGGGCAAGTTAGGCACTGCCTCTCCGAAGCGAGCCACTTCCAGAGATCCCTGTCTGCTCGTGGCACGTTCCAGAAGAGATCACCAGCATTGCGAATGGCTGCTTGTCGTGGTTCAGCAGACGTGCTCGTCGCCTTCAGGACACGCCTCTCGCTACACTTTCGGCAAATATGCCTCCTGCAGCTGCGGGTCGGCGAGCAGCTTGGTGCCGGGGCCGGCCAGCGAGCAGGCACCGTTCTCCAGCACGTAGGCGTAGTCGCAGATCTCGAGCGCGAAGTTCACGTTCTGCTCGACGAGGAGGATGCTGACCCCTGATTCGGCGAGGCCAAGGATGGTCTCGAGGATCTGGTTGACGACGCGGGGTGCGAGTCCGAGCGATGGCTCGTCCAGCATCAGGAGGCGCGGTGCCGCCATGAGGGCGCGCGCCACCGCCAACATCTGCTGCTGCCCGCCAGAGAGGCGACTGGCGAGGCCGGCTCGCCGCTCCCCGAGGATCGGGAACATTGCGAAGGCGGCATCGCGCAGCTCGGCGTAGCTGCGGCCGCGGCCGGGGATGTAGCCGGCAACGAGGTTCTCCTCGACGGTGAGGCGCTGGAAGACGCGCCGCCCTTCGGGACAGTGGCCGAGCCCGGAGCGGGCGATGCGGTGGGCCGGGCGGCGGGTGATCGTCTCGTCGGCGAAGCGTATCTCTCCAGCATGCACCGTGGTGAGACCGCTGATGGTGTTGAGCAGTGTCGATTTGCCTGCCCCGTTGGGGCCGATCACCGCGACGACCTCGCCCTCAAACAGAGTGAGGTCGACGCCTTTCAATATCCGCGTCCGCCCGTATCCTGACTCGATTCGTTCGACGGCGAGCAGTGTCGCGGATCTGGTCGATCTCTCCGGGGCTGCCAAGATAGGCCTCCTGTACGGCGGGGTTGGCCTGCACCTCCTGCGGACTGCCGGCGAAGAGCAGCTTGCCTTGGTGAAGCACGTAGATGTGATCAGAGAGCGCCATGACGAGGCTCATATCGTGCTCGACCACCAGCATTATGAGGTCGGGCCGCATGAGTTCGCGCAGCCGGCGCTTGAGGCTCTCGGTCTCGGCGTGGTTGAGGCCAGCCGCCGGCTCGTCGAGCATAAGGAGCTTGGGGCGGAGGATGGCCGCCCGGGCGATCTCGAGCAGCTTCTGGTTGCCGTACGAGAGGTCCCCCGCCATCGCCTCGGCGAGCGGCTCGAGGCCGAAGCGCGCGAGCTCGCCGCGGCAGCGCTCGACCCGCGCCGCCCTCGAGCGGCGCGCCGCCCCGGACAGCAGCACCTCGGCCCAGGCCTCGCCGACCAGCTCGGCGAAGAGGCAAACTTCGAGGTTCTGCAGCACCGTCATGCCGTCGAAGAGCCGGATGTTCTGGTAGGTGCGGGCGACGCCTTCCTGCGCGATCTGGTGCTTCTTGAGACGCTGCAGCTCGATCCCGTCGAGCAGGATGCGCCCCGCCGTCACGGAGTAGGAGCCGGCCGCCATGTTGATCAGCGTCGACTTCCCCGCGCCGTTGGGCCCGATCACCGAGGTGATTTGGCCGGGCGCAAAATCGAGCGTTACCCCGTCGATCGCGATGAGCGCACCGAAGCGCTTGCTGACGTTCTCGAAGCGCAGGGTCATCGCCAGCCCAGAAGCCGCATGACCCAGGCCGGGTTGTAGCGGCGGTCAATGAGGCCGCGCGGGCGCATCAGAATGACGGCGACGAGCCCGGCGCCGTAGAGCAGCATGCGGTACTCGGCATAGTCACGCAGCAGCTCGGGCAGGACGATGAGCGCCGCCGCCCCGACGGCAACGCCCACCAGATTGCCGAGGCCGCCGATCACGATGATGAGCACCACGGTCAGCGATTCCCAGAAGCTGAAGCTGACGGGGTCGACGAAACGCTGGAAGGCGGCGAAGACGACTCCGGCGACGCCGCCGAGCGTCGCCGAGAGGCCGAAGGCCAGCAGCTTCGCGAAGGTGGTGTTGATCCCGATGCCGCGCGCCGCGTCTTGATCCTCGCGGATCGCCGCCCACCCGAGGCCGAGGATCGAACATTCGAGCCGCCAGACGAGGGTGAAAGCGATGGCGACCAGGGGCAGCAGCAGCCAGAAGAAGTCCTGCGGCTCCGCGAGGGCGAATCCCAAGATACGGGGCTCGTCGATGCGTGAGATCCCCTGCGGGCCGTTGGTCAGCCAGTCGAGGTTGTTGAGCAGCAGCCGGACGATTTCGCCGAAGCCGAGCGTCACGATGGCAAGATAGTCGCCGCGCAGGCGCAGGACGGGGATCCCGAGCAGGACGCCGGCAAGCCCGGCAAGCGCGCCGCCGATGACAAGCACGAGCGCAAAGTGTAGGTGAATGTCGAACTGGCCGCTCGCCAGGATCGCGTAGCTGTAGGCGCCGATCGCGTAGAAGGCGACGAATCCAAGGTCGAGCAGCCCGGCGTAGCCGACGACCATGTTCAACCCGGTGCCGAGCAGGACGTAGATCAGCACCATGTCGACGACGCGGACGTAGTAGGTCGGGGCGTTGAGGACGGCGATGACCGCGGCGGCGAGCGCGACGAGCGGCAGCGCTATGGCGCGCGCCCGGCCGAGCCGGTCGAGGGCGGGCGAGGCTGCGGCACCGTTGAGGGCTGAGCGGTCAGAAGTCACGCTTGTAGACCATGCCCTCCTCGGTCACGGTCTCGCCGAGGAGGCCCGAGGGACGGAAAAGAAGAACCACCACCAGCACTGAGAAGGAAAAGATATCGCGGTACTCGGTGCCGATGCTGCCGGCCGAGACGATCGGCAGCAGTCCGGTGCCGAACGTCTCGAGGAGTCCCAAGGCGAAGCCGCCGAGCATCGCTCCCGGGATGCTGCCGATGCCGCCGAGGATGGCGGCGGTGAAGGCTTTGAGGCCTACGATGAACCCCATGCTGAAGACCGCGATGCCGTAATAGCTCGAATAAAAGATACCGGCAACGGCGCCGAGGCCGGCTCCGATGAAGAAGATAAGGCTGATCGGAACGTTGATGTTGATGCCGAGCAGCTGCGCGGTCTGCAGGTTCTCCGACACGGCGCGGATGCGTACCCCGAAGCTCGTCGCGTTGACGAACCGCGTGAGCCCAACCATCAGCAGTGCCGAAAAGCCGACGATGAAGAGCTGCTTTGCGGTGACGATGGCGCCGCCGAGCTCGAAGGAGAGCTGCGGCAGGAAGGCTGGGAAGGGCAGCGGCCGCCGGCTGACGAACAGCATCACTGCGTTCTGCAAGACGATCGAGACGCCGAGGGCGCTCAGCATCGGCGCCAAGCGCGAGGCGCCGCGCAACGGCCGATACGCCGCCGCCTCGATGCCGACGCCGATGAGACCGACGACGACGAAGGTCGCGGCGAAGACGAGGAGCAGTACGAGGGTGAGAGCCGCCCCTCCCGCATTGGCAGCCGCCACGGCCAGCAGGAAGTAGGAGATATGGGCGCCCAGCATGAAGAGCTCGCTGTGCGCGAAGTTGATCAGCCGCAGCACGCCGTAGACCATGGTGTAGCCGAGCGCAATCAGCGCGTAGATAGCGCCGATCGTCAGCGCGTTCACCAGCTGCTGGAGAAGGAATCCGGCCACGGCGCGTTCCGCGAGAGCCGGCGGTGGAGCCGGGAGCCCCCGCGCCCCAGCTCAGCCGAGGGCCGGCGCCAGAGGCGCCGCCCTCGCCGCCGACCGATCAGGATCCGGTCTTTGGCCATTCGAGGACGAACTTCCCGTCGTGCACCTTGTAGAGAAAGAGCGACGGCTCCTTGAGCTCGCCCTTCTCGTCGAAGGCGACGTTCCCCATGAGGCCGTCGTAGTTGGTGGCCTGCAACTCCTTGACGATCGCCGCCCGGGTCGGGCTCGCTCCAGCTGGCTTCATCGCGGCAAGAATGATCGCTGCCTGGTTGTAGCCATAGGCCGAATAAGGACCCGGTTCCTCGTTGAACGCCTTCTTGTAGTCCACCGCGAACTTCATAAGCTTGGGGCTCGAATCATAGGGCGGCGCCTGGAAGGAGACGATGGCGCCCTCGGCGTTGCTGGCGCCCGCCGTGGTGATGAGGTCGGGCAGGAAGGCGGAATCCGCCGCGAAGAACGCGCTCTTGAGGCCGAGCTCGCGCAACTGCTTCAAGAACAGCCCGACCGCCGGCATCGTCCCGCCATAATAGACGACATCCGGACTCTCCGTCTTGATCTTCGTGATCAGGGCGGAGAAGTCCACATCGGTCGCAACGACGCCGGAATAGGAGGTTACCTTGCCGCCGCCTTTTTCGAAATTGGCCTTGAACACGTCGGCCACGCCCTGGCCAAACGCCTGCTTGTCGTGGACGATCGCAGCGCTCTTGGCGCGCAGCGTCTTCAGCGCATATGTGGCAGGCGCCGCGCCCTGCATGAAGTCGTTCGCCATCGGCCGGAAGAGGTTCTTGTAGCCGGCCGCCGTGACCTTCGGGTTCGACGAGTTGGTGACCTGCGGCATGCCGCAGCGATTGTAGGTGTCGGACGAGGGAATGGTGACGCCGCTGTTGAAGTTGGCGATCACCGCCACGACCGAGGAGTCGTCGCAGAATTTCTGCGCGATCAGCGTCCCCTGCTTGGGATCGCCCTGGTCGTCCTGGCGCACCAGCTGGATCTTCTGGCCGCCGACACCGCCGGCGGCATTCGCCTCGTCTATCGCCAGCTGCATCCCGTTCTGCCAGGTCTTGCCGAACAGCGCCTCGGCATTGGAGAGCGGCCCCGCGGTGCCGATCTTGGTTTCGGCGAGCGCCGATGCGCTGCCGAGCAGCGCCAAGGCCGCGACGGCCGACATCAACACGGTCGATTGCATGACTTCCTCCCTTTCACGATCGATGGCTAAGGTTCGGTGTCAGATCCCCTCATTGTCGTTTCGCTCATCCGCTCGGCCAGGTATCGCCGAGCCTGTACCCCGTCGGAAACGGGTCCGAGGGATCGAGGACGTATTGGTGCAACGCCGTGATCCAGGCCCGGCCGGTAATGGCGCAACGGACGCCGGGGCGACCGCCGACCTCCGGGATCGCCACGATCTCGCCGGTGAACTTCGTGCCGATGATCGATTCATGGACGAACGTCTCGCCCGCCGCGATCTCGCCCTTGGCGTGCATGATGGCCAGCCTGGCGCAGGTTCCGGTGCCGCAGGGCGAGCGGTCGATGCGGCCCGGCGACACGATGACGGCGTTGCGCGCGGTCTTGCCGGCTTCCGAGCGAGTCAAGGGCGCTGCAAAGAGCGTCTGGTTGATCGTATGGATCTCTGGGTTCTCGGGATGGACCGCAGGCAGCTGCTCGGCGGCCGCCTTCTTGATGCGCTCGCCGACCGCGACGAGGTCGCGCGCCTCGCTGGGCTCGACCTTAAAGCTGAGGGACGGCGCGTCGACCATCGCATAGATCATGCCACCGTAGGCGACGTCGACGCTGAGCGTGCCGAGGCCGGCCACTTCGACGGGGCGACCGAGATGGAAGACGAAGGAAGGCACGTTCTCGAAACGCACCGACTGGCACTTGCCGTCGCGGCAGGCGGCGCGCACGCGGACGAGGCCGCCCGGCGCTTCGAGAGTGAGCTCGGTCACCGGCTCGGTCATCTTGAGCATGCCGGTTTCGAGCAGCGCCGTCACCGTGCAGATCGTGTTCGAACCCGACATCGGAACGTAATAGTCCGACTCCATAATGACAAAGCCGACATCGGCCTCTGGTGTCGTCGCGGGGAGAACGAGGTTGACGCATTGCGTCACCTTCCCGCGCGGCTCCTGGAGCAGGAACTGCCGCAGATCGTCGCCCTCGCGCTCGAGCCATTTCATCTTGTCGAACATGGTCTTGCCGGGAACGTTGACGACCCCGCCGGTGATGACCTCGTTGAGCTCACCCTCGGTGTGCACGCCGACGACGGTGACCATTCGGCTGAAGCGCATGGGAGCGACCCTCAGGCGACGAGGCGAGCGAGGTCGGCTCTCTTGACCTCGTCAAAGAGCCGGCGGAAGCGCTCCTTCTCCTCGGCCGCCAGCGGCAGCAGCGGCCGGCGGGCGCTGCCGACCGGAATGCCGGCGAGCTCGCTTCCGTACTTCACGTATTGGATGTACTTGCCGCCCTGCTCGAGCAGATAGAAGAGCGGCAACATCGCGCGCATCAGGCGCTGTCCGCGCACGAAATCCTGCCGGACGACGCAAGCCTCGTAGAGGGCGACATGCTCCGCCGGAAGGAAGTTGGAGGCGCCCGCGATCCAGCTTCTCGCGCCCCACAGGAAACTGTCGACCGCCTGGTCGTCGGCGCCGCAGATGCGTTGGAGACGGCCATCGAAGAACACGATGTGCTCCAGCATGCGCGCGAACGAGCCGCTCGACTCCTTGATCGCGCAGATCGCCTCGACGTCCGCAATTTTATCGAGAAACGCGCGGTTCATGTCGACGCCGGTGCGCGCCGGAAAATTGTAGAGAATGATCGGAAGCGCGGTGTTGGCTGCGATATGGCGGAAATGCTCCGCCAGCTCGTCGCTGTCGGGCAGTGCATAGAACGGCGCCGCCAGCATCAGAGCCTCGTAGCCGAGGTCCTTGGCGAAGTTCGAAAGCTCGATGGTGTCGGCGGGACGGACTGAATTGGTTCCGGCAAC
>DATAQP010000247.1:0-10080 GCA_036264595.1 Allostellaceae bacterium | reverse complement strand
CAGGGGCATTATTTCTCGATGGCGACGATCGCTGTCGCCGAGCTCATCCGCATCGTCGTCAGCAATTGGGATTTCGTCGGCGCCGCCACCGGCATGATGGGGCCGGCGGTGCCGCGCAGCGCGCTCGACCTCTCCTTCCGCAGCGCGGTGCCCTATTACTATATGTTCCTCGCCGTGCTCGCCTTCATCCTCGGCCTCACCTGGTTCCTCGAGAGCGGCCGCATGGGTTATTACTGGCGCGCCATTCGGGCCGGCGAGCGCGCCGCGCGCAGCCTCGGCGTGCCCGTCCGTCGCTACAAGCTCTACGCGCTGATGCTGAGCGCCGCCTTCACCTCGCTCGCCGGCTCGCTCTACGCGCTGATGGTCGGCTTCGTCGATCCCGAGAGCAGCTTCGGCATCCTCGTCTCGGTCGAGATGATCATCACCGCGGCGCTCGGCGGCATCGGTACGCTGCTCGGGCCGCTGCTCGGCGCCGCCATATTGGTGCCGCTGAAGACGGCGACCAACAGCCTCTTCGGCGGCGGCGGCTCCGGCCTCACCTATATCCTCTATGGCGGCATCATCCTCATCCTGGCCCGTTTCGAGCCGGGCGGGCTGCTCGAGCTGTGGCGCCGCATCGGCGCCCGCGCCAGCCGCAAGAAACGCGTGACCCATGCTGCTTGAGGCGCATGCCGTCTCGCGCGCCTTCGGCAGCTTCATGGCGCTGTCCAAGGCCGACCTCACCGTCGGTGAGGGCGAGATCATTGGCCTGATTGGGCCGAACGGCGCCGGCAAGTCGACCTTCTTCAACTGTCTGGTCGGCGACCTCGTGCCGACCAGCGGCCGCGTCGTCTTCGCCGGCAGCGACGTCACCAACGCCTCGCCCGAGGCGCATGCCAGGCTCGGCATCGGCCGCACTTTCCAGGTGCCGGCGACATTCGAGGAGATGACCATCCTCGAGAACGTCATGGTCGGCGCCTTCCTGCGCCATCCCAACCGCAACGACGCGCGCGGCAAGGCGCGCGAGATCGTCGAATTCGTCGGCCTCGGCGCGCAGATCGATCAGCCGGCGCGCAGCCTTGGCACGCCCGGCCGCAAGCGCCTCGAGATCGCTCGCGTCCTCGCCAGCGAGCCGCGCCTCATCCTGCTCGACGAGGCGCTCGCCGGGCTGACGCCGGTCGAGGTGCAGACGGCGATCGAGCTGGTTCGCCGCATCCATCGGCGCGGCGTCACGCTGGTCATCGTCGAGCACATCATGGAGGTCATCCTCAGCCTGACCCAGCGGGTCCTCGTCTTCAACCAGGGCCACACCATCGCCAGCGGCAGCCCGCAGGAGGTGGTCAACGATCCCGCCGTCATCGAGGCCTATCTCGGGCGCCGGCGCGAGCGGCGGCGACGCGCATGAGCGATCTGCCGGCGCTCGCGGTCAGAAATCTCGAAGTGCGCTACGGCGATCTCGTCGGCGTCGCCAACGTCTCGCTGACCGTGGCGGAGGGGCAGGTCGTCGCGCTGCTCGGCTCGAACGGCGCCGGCAAGACGACGACGCTCAACGCCATCGCCGGGCTGGTGCAGCCAAGCGGCGGCAGCATCACATTCCGCGGCGACGAGATCGGCCGCCTGCCCGCCTATGCCATCGTGCCCAAGGGTCTGGCGCTATCGCCCGAGGGCTGGCGGCTCTTCGTCAACCAGACGGTCGAGCAGAATCTGCGCCTCGGCACCACGCCACTCGCCGACAAGAGCCGGGTGCCCGATCTCCTCGAGCGCGTCTTCACCATCTTCCCGCGTCTCGCCGAGCGGCGGCGCCAATCGGCTGGCACCCTTTCGGGGGGCGAGCGGCAGATGCTGGCGCTCGGCCGCGCCCTGATGAGCGACCCAAAGCTGCTGCTGCTCGACGAGCCCAGCCTCGGCCTCGCCCCGGCGCTCGTCGACACGCTCTACGACACGCTGTGGTCGCTGCATGGCGAGGGGCTGACCCTGCTCCTCGCCGAGCAATCCGTGCCGCTGGCGCTCGAGATCGCCGATTACGCCTACGTATTGCAAACCGGCCGCACCGTGCTCGAAGGCCCGGCGCGCCAGCTCGAGGACGATCCGCAGGTGCAGAAGATCTATCTCGGAATCAGGGACGATCCCGCTACGTCTGCGGGGGTAGAATAGATTTCACCACGAAGGACACAAAGGGCACGAAGAAGGACTCCATGCCCGCTCCGCGGGCGAAACCAACTTCGTGTCCTTCGTGGTGAAAAACAATGAGGGACGGAAGACCATGACCAGGATCACCAAAGTTCGCTGCTGCGCCCTGCGCATTCCGCTCGAGGTGGCGACCGCCTTCTCGCAGCGCGCGGTCACCGAGCGCCACTATGCCATCGTCGAGATCGAGGGCGACGACGGGCATACCGGCATCGGCTTCTGCTATGCCGGCAGCGCCGGCGGCAAGCTCGTCTCGCTCGCCGTGCGCGAGCTCTTCGCTGCCAAGCTCATCGGCCAGGACGCGCATCGCGTCGAAGGGCTGTGGCAGGAGATGTATCAGGAGGCGCTGCTGCAGGGCCGCGCCGGCGCGATCATGCGGGCGCTCTCGATCCTCGACATCGCGCTCTGGGACCGCAACGCGCGCGCCGCCGGGCTGCCGCTCTACAAATTCCTCGGCGCCGTGCGCACCGATCGCGTGCCTTCCTATGCCAGCGGCGGCTACTACCTGCCGGGCAAGACGCCGAAGAAGCTCGGCGCCGAGGTCGCATCCTACGTCAAGCTCGGCTTCAAGGCGGTCAAGATCAAGGTCGGCCGCCACGCCGATCCCGGCGAGGAGCGAGCACGCATCGCCGCTGCGCGCGACGCGATCGGCCCCGATGTGCTCCTCATGCTCGACGCCAACAACGCCTGGTCGGACCTGCCGACCGCGTTGCGCTTCATGCGCGTCTACGAGGATTACGAACCCTATTGGATCGAGGAGCCGTTCAGCCCCGACGACATCGACAACCACGCGCGACTTGCCGCCGCGACGCCGGTGCCGGTCGCGACCGGCGAGATCGAGGTCGGGCGCTGGCGCTTCAAGGAGCTGCTCGACAAGGAGGCCGCCGCCATCCTGCAGACCGATGCCGCGGTATGCGGCGGCATCAGCGAGTTCCGCCGCATCGCGGCGACGGCGGCGAGCTACGGCGTGACGCTCTGCCCACACTGGTTCCACGATCTGCACGCGCATCTCGTTGCCAGCACACCGAATGCCCGCTATGTCGAGCTCTTCCCCGATGACAAGGTGCTCAATTTCCGCCGCCTCGTCGACCGCCAGCTCGCCTTCAAGGACGGCGACATCATCCTGCCGCAGGAGCCCGGTCTCGGCTTCGGCTTCGACGCGGCGGCGGTGAAGAAATACGCGCTCGAGCCCTGGGGGTAGGGGGCCCGCTCAGGCCGTCACCGCCGCCGGCAGACGGTCCGGCCGCGCCGTGCGGCCGACGCGCAGCACCATGGCCGCGGCGATGAAGCAGGCCGCGCCGGCGATCATGAAGGCGTTGAAATAGTCGCCCGAATAGGTGCGGACCGCGCCGGCCCCGAAGGCGGCGACGGCGGCGCCGACCTGATGGGCGGCGACGATCCAGCCGAACATCATGCCGGCTTTTTCCTTGCCGAAGATGTCGGCGGCGAGACGCACCGTCGGCGGCACGGTGGCGATCCAGTCGAGCCCGTAGAACACCGCGAAAACGGTAAGGCCGATGGTCGGGTTGTCGAGCGCCATCGGCAGGAAGAGCAGCGAAAGGCCGCGCAGCCCATAATACCAGCACAGCAGATAGCGGTTGTTCCAGCGGTCGGAGAGCCAGCCCGACGCAGTCGTGCCGATGAAGTCGAAGATACCCATCATCGCCAACAGACCCGCTGCCATCACCCCGGGAATGCCGTGATCGATGCAGGAGGGGATGAGATGCGTGCCGATGAGGCCGTTGGTCGAGAGGCCGCAGATGAAGAAGCTTCCCGCCAGGAGCCAGAAATCCCGCGACTTGGCTCCCTCGCCCAGAGTGGCGAAGGCGGCGGCGAAGGGATTGCCGGTGCTCTTCGGGATCGGCGGCGTGCCGGCGGCGTCGCCGAGCGGCACCAGGCCGAGATCTGCGGGACGGTCGCGCATGAAGAGGGCGATCAGCGGCACGGCGAGAAAACCGGCACCGGCGATCGTCAGCACCGCAGCGCGCCAGCCATAGGTCTCGACGATCGTCTGGAGGATGGGCAGGAAGATGAGCTGTCCGGTCGCCGTGCTGGCGGTCAGCACGCCCATGACGAGGCCGCGATGCTGCGAGAACCAGCGATTGACCACGGTGGCGGCGAGGGCGAGCGCCATCATGCCGGAGCCGGCACCGACGACGATGCCCCAGAGCAGGACGAGCTGCCAGGTCGCATTCATCAGCGAGGTCAGGCTGACGCCGACCACCAGCGTCGCCATGGCGACGGCCATCGTCTTGCGCGCGCCCATTCGGTCGACGATGGCGGCAGAGAACGGACCGAGAAAGCCGTAAAGGATGAGGTTCAACGACACGGCAAGCGAGATGCTGGCGCGCGTCCAGCCGAATTCCTGCTCGAGCGGAACCATCAGCACGCTGGGCGTGGCGCGGATGCCGGCCGCCGCGATCAGGGTTACGAAGGTGATGGCAGCGACAATCCAGCCGTAATGCAGGCGGCCATGCGTCATACGCTCGAGCGACACCATGTTTGACCCCCACGCTAGTGCGGCGAGCGGTTGACCACCGGACCGGTTACTGATAGAGACAGGTCTGTCTCATTGTCAACGCGTTTCCCCGGTCGCCCGCATATGGCTGGCATGCGAAAATCGAAAGGCGGTGCCGAAGCCGATGAGGTTCCGGCGGACAAGTCGGCGCGCGCCCGCATTCTCGAGACGGCGACCGAGCTGTTCTATCGCGAAGGCATTCGCGCCGTCGGCATCGACACGATCATTGCACGCTCCGGCGTCGCCAAGATGAGCCTCTATCGCAATTTCGCCTCGAAGGACGACCTCGTCGTCGCCTTTCTGAAGTATCGCGACGGCATCTACTGGCAATGGTGGGATCACGTCATGGCGGCGCATCCCGACGACGCCGCCCGGCAGATCAGCGATCTCTTCGCCTCGCTGACGCGGCGGGTGAGCAGCCCGCACTATCGCGGCTGCCCGTTCATCAACACCTCGACCGAGTTTCCCGATTCCGATCATCCGGCGCGCGCCGTCTGCCGCGCCAACAAGCGCGAGCTGCGGCGGCGACTGCTCGATCTCGCGCGCCGCACCGGGGCGCGCGACCCCGAGGGCCTCGCCGATCAGCTTCTCCTGCTGATGGAAGGCGCCTATGCCTCGGCGCAGAACTTCCCCGTCCGTAGTCCGGCGCCGAGCCTGCAGGGCGCCGCCGAGGCCTTGCTGGCGGCGCAGCTCGGGCGTCAGGCGCGGCGACCGGTTCGCCGAGATGCGCGCGTTTTTTCGCCATAGATGATAGCATGGCCCCGGCGTGTCGCCAGCGGGCGCGACGGAGGGAACATGATACTGCAGCGATTTCTTGAGGGTCTTCTCGTGGCGCTGAGCTGGCTGATCGACCTCCTGTTTGGGCGAATCATGCTCTTGGCCCTTCTGTTCTGCCTCGGCCTCGGCGCGCTCCTCCTCATCGTCATCCGCCGCGCGCGAATGCGCGGCGCCGCGCTGCAAGCACTGCCCTCCTTGGATGTCGCTGCCCTGGCGCGGAAACAGGGCGGACGACAATCCTAGCGGTGGCCGGGGACGGCCATAAGACCTACCCGCTCGCCAATATCCGCGTTCTGGGCGGCGCTGCGCAGCAATCTCATCACGCAGATCGGTGCGCCGATCTGCGACTTCGATAACCATCCGAAGACGGGGAAGGGGAGATGAAGGGTTACGTCGTCACCGTCGAGTTCGACATCGATCCTGCGCGGTTCGCCGTCTTCATGACTCTGATGACCGAGAATGCCGCAGCCTCGTTGCGCGACGAGAAGGGCTGCCGTCATTTCGACGTCTGCCGGCCGCGCGATGTCGCGAGCCGTGTCTTCCTCTACGAGATATACGATGACGAGGCTGCCTTCCAGGCCCATCTGCAGACAACCCATTTCAAGACCTTCGCCGCCGCGACGAAGGACATGATCACCGGACGCCGGATCGTCGCCTGCGATCTCGTTGGGTGAGCGCGGCGATGCAGGGAAATCCAGTACGCGAGAAGCTGCGGCGCGGCGAGACGGCGCTCGGCATCATGGCCTTCGAGTTCTTCAGTCCCGGCATGCCGCAGATCCTGGCGGCGGCGGGCGCCGAGTTCTGCATCTTCGACATGGAGCATAGCGGCATCGGCATCGAGACGATCAAGCAGCAGATCGCCGCC
Organism: Allostellaceae bacterium; assembly: GCA_036264595.1. Taxonomy (GTDB): domain Bacteria; phylum Pseudomonadota; class Alphaproteobacteria; order ATCC43930; family CGMCC-115725; genus URHD0088. The sequence continues at coordinate 3,754 of DATAQP010000247.1, read as the reverse complement.
GCGCGCGGCGTCGGTCTGGTGCCGATGGTGCGCGTGCCGGGAACCCACTATCATCTGATCGCCCCGGTGCTCGACGCTGGCGCCATGGGCATCGTGGTGCCGATGGTCGAGACGAGGGAGCAGGCCGAGAAGATCGCCGCCTGGTGCCGCTACCGGCCGGAAGGCGTGCGCGGTCTCGCCTTCAACTTGGCGCATGACGATTACAGCGGCGGCGATGTCGAGGCCAAGATGCGCGCGGCCAATGAGCGCACCCTGGTCATCGCCCTCATCGAGACCACAACCGGCATCGACAATGCCGACGCGATCCTTGCCGTGCCCGGCATCGATGTCGGCTGGCTCGGTCATTTCGATCTCTCGAACACGATGGGGATCACGGGGCAATTCGATCATCCCAATTTTAACCGCGCCGTCGACCGGCTTCTCGCCGCCTGCCAAAAGCACGGCAAGGTCCCCGGCTTCCTCGCCGGCTCGGTCCCGATGGCCGAGGCATGGCTGAAGCGCGGCATACGCTGCCTCTGCTACGGCACCGACGTCATGGTCTTCCAGGAAGCGCTGGCCACCGCCTTGGCTGCCTTGCGGCGCTGAGCAGCAACGGACCACGCGCGCGCTATCGACGGCCTCCCTCGAAAGGGGGGATTCGACTGCGCCCGATATGACGTTGGTGGGAACGAAACGGCGGGAATCTGCGTTGGCTGTGCCATGGAAACGATGGATCGAGGGGCCGGCGCAGCGCCGGACATCGCAGCCCAGAGGGGCGGCAATCCCGCTCTGAGAGGCGGCAACGCCTTCCGCGTCGTTATCGTCGACGACGACGAATTGTTTCGCGAGATGCTTCATTTCAAGCTGACCGACGAGGGCTACGACGTTGCCGCCTTCTCAGGCGGCAGCGCAGCGCTCGACTTCTTTGCCGCGGGTGAGAAGGCCGACGTCATCCTGCTCGACTGGCGCATGCCGGAGATGAACGGGCTCGAAGTGCTGCGCCGCCTGCGCCGGGCCGGGAACAGCACGCCGGTCATCTTCTTCACTGTCCTCAGCGACGATACCTACGAGGAGGCCGCGCTCGAGGGCGGCGCCATCGATTTCATCGACAAGTCGCGCCGCCTGTCGATTCTGGTCACGCGTCTGCGCCTGATTGCCGAGGGTGCGCGGCCGATCCCGGGGCCGGATGGGCACGGAAGACCGTCCGGCGACGTCTTGCGTCTCGGTCGTCTCGAGCTGCGCTTCGACATCAACCGCGCGAGCTGGGACGGCATGCTGATCTACCTGACGCTGACCGAGTTCAAGATCTTCGCGCTGCTCGCCCTCAATGTCGGCGAATACATATCGTATCGCGAGATCTACGATCTCGTTCACGGCAAGAACTTTGCGGCCGGCTATGGCGACGAGGGCTTTCGCCCCAATGTCCGCACCTTCATCAAGCGGATCCGCAAGAAATTCGCCGACGCAGATCCGTCCTTCGACCACATCCACAATCATCCCGGGTTGGGCTACCGCTATTGGGTGGCGGACTGATCGCCCGCGACCCCCCTGAATTCCGCTAAGCCCTCTCCGACGCAGCGCCGGGTGAAACAGGGAGGCGCTCGTGGTGTTCTCACAGCAGGGACAACCAGGAAGACCGGCACCGCGCCGTTGTCGCGGGCTCGTTTTCGGAGGATGCGATATGGACAGGAGAGACGTGATTTCGACGTTGAACGATCTGATCGAGACCAGCAAGGATGGCGAACAGGGCTTCCGCACCTGCGCCGATGGCGTCAAGGATGCCAAGCTGAAGTCGCTCTTCGAGGAGGTGGCCCGCCGTTGCGCCGAGGGCGCCGCCGAATTGAACGCCAAGGTTCGCGGGCTCGGCGGCGACCCGGAGAAGAGCGGCTCGCTGCACCGCGGCTGGGTCAATATCAAATCCACCATCACCGGCATGGATGAGGCAGCGGTGCTGGCGGAGTGCGAGCGCGGCGAGGATTCCGCGCAGCACACCTACGAGGACGCCCTGAAGAAGGAGCTGCCGGCCGATATCCGGTCGATGGTCGAGCGGCAGTATCAAGTAGTAAGGCAGAACCACGATCGCGTCCGCAACCTGCGGGACATGGCCCGCACATAGGGCCTCGCGCTTAGGGGGGCGAGCGCGGTGGGCGGCGGACAGCCGGCGTTACGGCTGCCGTCGCCAGCCGGACGGTTTTTCGTGCCGCTCCCCTATCTATCTCGCTACCATCTGTTCCTGTAACGTGCAGCTTGGCTTGCGCGGCTTTGCCGATGTCGAAGGGCGCATTTGAGGGGGGTGCGCTTTTCGCCATGTCGGTTTTGACGCTGGCCCGGTCGCTTCGGTCCACTATCGACGGATGGCATCATGAAACCCGTGCGCTTCGCCGCCATCGGCCTCAATCATTTCCACATCTACGGGCAGATCGACCTGCTGCTGCGAGCCGGGGCGGAGTTCGTCGCCTATTGCGGGGAGGAGGAGAAATTCTTCGCCAAGCCATTCAGCGAGACTTATCCGCAGGCGCGCCGGGTCGACGATCCACGCCGCATCCTCGATGACGACAGCATCGCCCTGGTGGTGAGCGCCGCGGTGAACAGCGAGCGCGCGCCGCTCGGCGTCGCGGTGATGCGCCACGGCAAGGATTTCATGGTCGACAAGCCCGGCGTCACCTCGCTCGCCCAGCTCGCCGAGCTGCGCAAGGTGCAGGCGGAGACCAGGCGCATCTATTCGATCTGCTATTCCGAGCATTTCGAGACGCGCTCGACTGTGAAGGCGGGCGAGCTGCTGCGCGCGGGCACCATCGGCCGGCTGGTCAATACCGTCGGCCTGGGGCCGCACCGTCTCAACAAGCCCAGGCGCCCGAACTGGTTCTTCCAGCGTGAGGCGTCCGGCGGCATCCTCACCGACATCGCCTCGCATCAATGCGAGCAGTTCCTCTTCTTCACCGACAGGAGCGATGCCGAGCTGGTCGCCGCGACGGTCGCCAACCGCACCAATCCGGACCATCCCGAGTTCCAGGATTTCGGCGAGATCCTGCTGCGCACCCCGGAGGCGACCGGCTATATCCGCGTCGACTGGCTCACCCCCGACGGTCTGCCGACCTGGGGTGACGGGCGGCTCACCCTGATCGGCACCGAAGGCTATATGGAGCTGCGCAAATACGTCGATATCGGCGGCGCCGCTGGCGGCGATCATCTCTTCCTGGTCGACAGGAAGAACGTGCAGCGTATCGACTGCTCCGCCGTCGAGCTGCCCTATGGGCGCCTTCTCGTCGACGACATCGTCAACCGCACCGAGACCGCCATGCCGCAGGCACGCTGCTTCGGCGCCGCCGAGCTTGCCCTGACGGCGCAGGCTCTCGCCGAGCGGAAGCGGTAGGGGATAGGCCATGGCCAAGATCTGGACCGTCGCTGTCATCGGCTGCGGGATCGGCCGCCTCCATATTCTCGAAGGCTACAGCCGCCATCCCGACAAGTTCCGCGTGCTGGCGATCTGCGACCTCGACCCGGCGCGTCTCGCCGCGGTGGGCGACGAGTTCGCAATCCCGCGTCGTACCACCTCGTTCGAGGAAGTGCTCGCCATGAACGATGTCGATATCGTCGATATCTGCACGCCGCCCGGACTCCATGTTCCCCAGGCGCTCGCCGCGCTCGCCGCCGGCAAGGAGGTGGTATGCGAGAAGCCGCTTGCCGGCTCGCTCGCCGATGTCGATCGGCTGATCGCCGCCGAGCGCGCGGCGACGACCCGCCTCATGCCGGTCTTCCAATACCGCTTCGGCAA
>DATAQP010000100.1:0-2810 GCA_036264595.1 Allostellaceae bacterium | reverse complement strand
CGCATCCGCGCCGTGCGCGAGATGATCCTCGCCGACGACGAAAAATCGCGCCGCGCCGCGCTCGCCAAGCTCCTGCCGATGCAGCGCGCGGACTTCGTCGAGCTGTTCGAGATCATGCAGGGCCTGCCGGTGACGATCAGGCTGCTCGATCCGCCGCTGCACGAATTTTTGCCCCACAGCGAGGAAGAAATCGCCGAGGTCGCCGCCGCGATGGGAGCCGACCCCAAGAAGCTCGCGGACCGCGCCCGCGAGCTCCACGAGTTCAACCCGATGCTCGGCTTCCGCGGCTGCCGTCTGGCGCTCGTCTATCCCGAGATCGCCGAGATGCAGGCGCGCGCCATTTTCGAAGCGGCAGCGGAAGCCGCCAAGCGCACCGGCAAGCCGGTGGTGCCCGAGGTGATGGTTCCGCTCATCGCCACCAAAGCCGAGCTCGACCTCGTCAAGGCGAGCATCGATGCCATGGCGGAGGCGGTCGCGCGCGAGAGCGGCAGGAGCGTCAAGTATCAGGTCGGCACCATGATCGAGTTGCCGCGGGCGTCGCTGCGCGCCGCCGAGATCGCCCAGAGCGCGGAGTTCTTTTCCTTCGGCACCAACGATCTCACGCAGACCACCTACGGCATCAGCCGCGACGACGCCGCGAGCTTTCTCGGCACCTACGTGTCGCGCGGCGTCCTGCCGAGCGATCCGTTCGTGTCCATCGACCGCGAAGGCGTGGGCGAATTGATGCGCATCGGGGTCGAACGCGGCCGCAAGACGCGACCAAAGCTCAAAGTGGGGATTTGCGGCGAGCATGGCGGCGATCCGGCCTCGGTCGCATTTTGCCACGGGATCGCCCTCGACTATGTCTCGTGCTCGCCGTTCCGCGTGCCCATCGCCCGCCTCGCGGCCGCGCAGGCCGCGCTCGGCAAGGCGGCGACGGGCGAGGCGTGACGAGGCGAGCGCAGCGCGCAGCAGGCAGCGACATGTCCGAAGACAGCAGCGGGGGCGGGGCAGCTGCGCCGGCCGTTTCCCAAGAGCAACTGCAAAAGGCGGAGGCCTACGTCGAGGCCGAAGAGGGCGTGGTCAATCGCCTGGTCGGATGGGCCGGCAGGCTGGTCACGTCGATCGCGGTCGCGATGTCGCTGTTTCACCTTTACGCGGCCATCGCGGGGGCGTGGCCGTTCACCGACTTCCCCATCATCACCACCCAGCCGCTGCGCTACGCCCACGTCGCTTTCGTGCTGATGCTGAGCTTTCTCTTGTTTCCGCTGTCGGCGCGGTTCCGCGATCGCATCCGCTGGTGGGACATCGCCGCCGGGGTCATGGGCGCGGCGATCCTGGTTTACGCCATCGAAGGCGGGGAGGAATTCACCGACCGCGCGACCATGCCCACCGAGCTCGACGTCGTGCTCGGCGTCGTCTTCATCATCTTGCTGCTCGAGGCGACGCGGCGAACCACGGGTTGGATCGTTCCATTCGTCGCATTGTCGTTCATGGCCTATGCCATGGCCGGTCCCTATCTGCCGCCGCCCTGGACGCATCGCGGCTACGATATTTCGCAACTCGTCGGACACCTGTTCATCACGCTCGAGGGCATTTTCGGCATTCCCGTCGACGTGTCCTCCTCGTTGATCATCCTGTTCACGATCTACGGCGCGTTCCTGCAGCACTCCGGCGCCGGCAAATTCTTCATCGACTTTTCGATGGCGCTCATGGGCCACAAGGCCAACAGCGCCGGCCGCACGGTCGTGCTGTCGTCCTTTCTGCTCGGCGGCCCGTCGGGCTCGGGCGTCGCCACCACGGTGACGATCGGCGCCGTCGCCTACCCCCTGATGCGCAAGGCGGGTTTCGAGAAGAACGCGGCCGGCGGCCTGCTCGCGGCGGGCGGCCTCGGCGCCATCATCTCGCCGCCGGTTCTGGGCGCGGCCGCCTTCCTGATCGCCGAGTTTCTCAAGATCAGCTACCTCGACGTGATCTGGATGGCGGTCATCCCGACGTGCCTCTATTACCTCTCGCTCCTGTTCATGGTGGAACTCGATGCCAAGCGGTTCGGCGCGCAAACCGTGGACTTCCGCCAGGAACTGACGCTCGGGCAGATGACGCGGCGCTATGGCTTTCACTTCGTCTCGCTCGTTTCGATCATCATCTTCATGTTGTGGGGCTATTCGCCGACGCTGGCGGTGTTCTGGTCGACGGTGCTCACCTATGGCCTGAGCTTCCTCACCCGCGAGACGGCGATCACGCCGAAGAAGCTGGTGCGTGCGTTGTCTGACGGTTCGACCAGCGTGCTCACCGCTGCCACCACCTGCGCCACCGCCGGCATCATCGTCGGCGTGGTCACGTTGACTGGGCTGGGGCTGAAGTTCTCCTCGATCGTGATCGACTATGCCGGCGGCAGCCTGCTGCTGACCGCGATCTACACCGCGCTGATCGTCTGGATCGTCGGCTTGGCGGTGCCGGTGACCGCCTCTTACATCATCTGCGCGGTCATCGCGGCGCCCGCCATGATCAAGCTCGGCGTGCCCGACTACGCCGCCCACATGTTCATCTTCTACTACTCGGTGCTGTCGGAGGTTTCGCCGCCCACGGCGCTATCGCCGTTCGCAGCCGCCGCGATCACCGGCGGCGATCCCTATAAAACCACCTTGCAAGCCTGGAAGTACACGCTGCCGGCCTTCCTGGTTCCATTCGTGTTCGTGCTCGATCCGCAAGGCATCGGCTTGCTGCTCAAGGTTCCGAAGGACGGCTCTTGGATCGATATCGTCTTGATCACGGCGAAGGCGACGCTCGGACTGGCGGCGTTGGCTGCGGCCGCCCAGGGCTGGGCGCTG
>DATAQP010000190.1:0-16623 GCA_036264595.1 Allostellaceae bacterium | reverse complement strand
CCCTTCAGGAAGCTGCCGCCCTGGACGCCGTCGCCACCGCCCTTGATGAGGGTGGGAATAACGTCATAGGCCTGCTTGGCGAGCTTGACGCCAGCCTGCGCCACGCCGCCATAGTAGAGCGCGTCGGGCTTCAGCGCCTTGATCTTGGTCAGGATGGTCGTGTAGTCGGCTTCCTTGGGGTTGAGCTGGTCGCGGCCCATCACCTTGATGCCGCGCGCCTCTGCCTGCTTCTGGAAGGAATCGGCGATGCCGACGCCATAGGCCCCGGAATCGTCGAGCACGTAGACAGACTTCACCTTCAATGTATCGGCGAAGTAGTTCGCCATGTTCGGGCCCTGAAAGGCGTCCGTCGTCACGGTGCGGAAATAGACCGCCTTGCCGTTCGGCCGGAACTGATCCTTGAATTTCGGGCTGGTGATGTCGGGATTGGTCGAGCTCGGCGTGATCGTCGCCAGGTTGCCGGCGCTGAGGATCGGCGACATCGCCTTGCCCTCGCCGCTCATCTGCGGACCGATATTGGCGACGACGGCTTTGTTGGCGACCAGCTTCTTTGTGTTGGTCGCGGCCTGCGCCGGATCGTACTGGCCGGCCGTCGCGGTGCCACTGTCGAGCACGATGGTCTCGAGCTTGTAGCCCTTGACGGCACCCTTCCCATTGGCCTCGTCGATCGCCATTTGCGCGCCGTTCTTGATCAGCGTCGCCGATTGCGCATCGGCGCCGGTGAGCGGCAGGGTGATGCCGATCGTGACCGTCTTGGTCTGCGCCTGGGCCGGCAAGCCGGCAAGGCCGAGCAACGCCGCGACGCCGACGGCGCCCAGCATTTGCTTTGCGAGTGATCCTTTTAGTGTTTTCACGAAACTCCTCCTTTTCCCTGTGGTTGGGTATTTAGGAGAAGCAAATCTCGATGACGTAGCCCCCACGGCTCGTGCTGGGCCGGTCGCGTCCGATGTTGCCTCCCCGTATGCGCTGTCCCGTCTCTCGACGATGGTTCGCATTAGCTTGTTTGAATAGCCAACTTAGTTTTTTCACTGTAACCTGATTGTCTCCCCCCGCAAGCGGAAAACGGCGGCCTCCACCAAGGGCGTTCGGCGACGGTCTCGCCAAACGCCCTTGCAAGGAGCGGGCCACTCAGTCCTGAAGCGGGTGGGAAGGGACTGGCGAGTTGCTCAGCCGCTCGCCGCGGTGCGACGGCGATGGACCTGCATCGCCACTTCATCCTGGACGATGCGTTGACGTCTCTCGCCCACGGCGCGATCGCGCTTTTGCCGATTGGCGGCGGCGATCTCGTAGCGTTTGACCTCGCCGAAACTCTCGGCCAACGCCTCGCGCGCAACGATGAGCTGACCCTCGACCTCGCTGATCGAGGCGGCCAGCTTCTGTCGGCGCGCGATGAGGTCGCGCGCGTAGCCGGCATAGGTGTAACCGGCTTCCGTCGACGCCCCGGCCACCTCCTGCTCGCGTGTCAACTCCTGCTCGAGGCGAACCGCCTCGCTGCGCAGGCGCTCGAAGAGGCGCTCGAGCTCGCCAAGCTGCCGCCGGCGCTCGTCGAGTTTCCAGCGATTGACCCGGATGAGCGTGTCCAGCGTGCTCATCGCGGATTGCCCAAGACTTGAGCAAGGCCTGCGTAGCCGCTCGCCAGATCGGCACGCTCGCCCTTCTTCTGGGTAAGGAATTGCTCGATCGCCGGGTAGTAGGCGATCGCCTCGTCGACCTTGGGATCGCTGCCCTTGCGATAGGCGCCGAGGCGAATCAGCTCGGCCATGTCCTCGTAGGTCGCGAGATGGCCGCGCGCCCGCGCCACGATCGCGCTCTCCTCCTCGTTGTTGCAGCCCGGCATCGTGCGCGAGATCGAGCGCAGGATGTTGATCGCCGGGTAGCGGCCGCGCTCCGCGACGGCGCGTTCGAGGACGATGTGGCCGTCGAGGATGCCGCGTACCGCGTCGGCGATCGGCTCGTTGTGATCGTCGCCCTCGACGAGAACGGTGAAGAGACCGGTTATGCTGCCGCGATTGCGGCCAGGCCCCGCGCGCTCGAGCAGGCGCGGCAACTCGGCGAACACGGTCGGGGTATAGCCCTTGCTGGCCGGCGGCTCGCCGGCCGACAGGCCGATCTCGCGCTGCGCCATGGCAAAGCGCGTGACGCTGTCCATCAGGCACAGGACGTCGTTGTCGAGGTCGCGGAAGAACTCCGCCGCGCTCAGCGTCAGATAGGCCGCCTGGCGCCGCATCAGCGGCGATTCATCCGAGGTGGCGACGACGACGACGCTGCGCGCCAGGCCCTCCGGGCCGAGATCGTCCTCGAGAAACTCCTGCACCTCGCGGCCGCGCTCGCCGATCAGGCCGATGACGGTGACGTCGGCGGCGGTATAGCGCGCCATCATCGACAGCAGGACCGACTTGCCGACGCCCGAGCCGGCGAAGATGCCCATGCGCTGGCCGCGGCAGCAGGTCAGGAAGGTATTGATCGCCCGCACACCGAGATCAACCTTGCCCTGGACGCGCTGGCGGGTATGGGCGGGCGGCGGCTGGTTGCGCAGGGGATAGGCGACCCGGCCCCGGGGCAGCGGACCCTTGCCGTCGATCGGCTCGCCCAGCGCGTTGACCACGCGGCCCAGCCAGCCGGCATGCGGATAGATGACGGGCGCCGAGTTGGCGACCTCGGCCTTGCAGCCGAGGCCGATCCCGTCGATCGACCCGAAAGGCATGAGCAGCGCCCGGCCGTTGCGGAAGCCGACGACCTCGCACGGCAGGCGGGCGCCATAACGGCCGACGATCTCGCAGCGCCCGCCAACGGCAAGGCTTTCCGGTACGCCGCCGATCTCGAGCAGCATGCCGAGCACCGCGGTGACGCGGCCGTAGCGGCGCTGTTCGGGGATCTGCGCGAGGTCGCTGACGAGGCTCTGCAGGGTCAAGACGGCTCCCGGGGGCTGAAATCGATCACTTCGATGCCGATATCATGCCTACCGGCACTTAACGTTGAGTTAAGCCTAGCATGTTGCTTGTGTGTTGATGTGTCCGAGGGCGGCAACCCGGCGGCTGGTGAGTACAGCACATGTATGGACTTTCGATTGCCCTTCATGAGGCACGGTTAACCGGTTATTAACTAGACACGGTAATAGTAGTTAAAATCGCGCGATGGCGGGGCGACCCCGTCCAATTCGGAGGACATGATGCGGGTATTACTCGTTGAGGACGATTCGGCAACAGCCGCAAGCATCGAATTGATGCTGCGCTCCGAAAGCTTCATTTGCGATACAACCGACCTCGGCGAAGACGGATTGGAGATCGGCAAGCTCTATGACTACGACATCATCATCCTCGATCTGATGTTGCCCGACATCGACGGCTATGAAGTCCTGCGTCGGCTGCGTGCCGCGCGCGTGCGCACCCCGATCTTGATCCTCTCCGGGCTCGGCGAGCTCGACCACAAGATCAAGGGCCTCGGCTTCGGGGCCGACGATTTCCTCACCAAGCCGTTCGACCGCCGCGAACTCGTCGCCCGCATCCAGGCGATCGTCCGGCGCGCCAAGGGACACTCGGAATCGGTGATCCGCACCGGCAAGCTGCTGGTCAATCTCGACAGCCGCGTCGTCGAGGTCGAAGGACAGCCGCTCCATCTCACCGGCAAGGAGTACGGCATCCTCGAGCTGCTCAGCCTGCGCAAGGGCACGACGCTGACCAAGGAGATGTTCCTCAACCATCTCTATGGCGGCATGGACGAGCCGGAGCTCAAGATCATCGACGTCTTTGTCTGCAAGCTGCGCAAGAAGCTGGCCACCGCGACGAATGGCGAGAACTACATCGAGACCGTCTGGGGCCGCGGCTACGTGCTGCGCGACCCGGCCCCGGGCGAGGCGCTTCCCGAGAAGCAGGCGATGCGGGCGTAAGCCGCACCGACCTTCGCCACAGAAAGAGGCGCAGCCGATCGGCTGCGCCTTTTTTCTTTGTCGGCAATTCGCATCGTATGGCTCGGCCGGCGGCGCAGGCCGCCGGCTCAGCAGGCGGCACGGACGAGCGAAGGGGCCGGGGTGGCGATGCTGTAGATGCCGCGGTTGTCCGGCACCGGCTGCAGCTTGTCGGTAATGCCGAGCACCGTCTCGGCGCCGCCGAGATAGAGATGACCGTCCGGCGCCATCTGCCGGCTGAGCCGGTCGAGGACCATCGTCTTGGTCGGCTGGTCGAAATAGATCAGGACGTTGCGGCAGAAGATGACGTCGAACCGGCCGAGCCCGGCAATATCGTCGAGCAGGTTCAACTGCCGGAAACTCACCATCGCCCGGATCGCCGGATCGATCTGCCAGCGGTCGCCCTGCTGCTTGAAGTATTTGACGAGAAGCTGGATGGGCAGGCCGCGCTGCACCTCGAATTGCGAATAGAGGCCGGCCTGCGCCTTGTCGAGGATCTCGGTCGAGAGATCGGTCGCCAGGATCTCGATCCGCCAGTTGGCGAGCTGCGCGCGATGCTCGGTCAGGATCATGGCGAGCGAATAGGGTTCCTGCCCGCTCGAGCAGGCGGCACTCCAGATCCGGATGGAGCGCGTCGAGGCCCGCGAGCGCAGCAGATGCGGCAGCACGAAGCTCTTGAACTGATCGAACGGTTTGACATCGCGGAAGAAGAACGACTCATTGGTCGTCATCGCCTCGACGATGGCGCGCACCAGCCCGGTATCGGCGCGGCTGCGCACCGCGGCCGCGAGATCGCCGAGCGTCTTGAGCTGCCACTTGCGGGCAACGGGCAGCAGGCGGCTCTCCAGCAGATACGCCTTGTCGCGCGTCAGCACCAGGCCGGAACGCTCCTTGACCAGGTTGCTCAGGATATCGAATTCGTCACCGTTCATGACGTCGACCGTCGCGCCAGCTTGGCGATGTAGGGGCCGATCTCGCCGAGCGGCAATATGGCGCTGCACAGGCCGGCGGTCGCAACGGCGCCCGGCATGCCCCAGACGACGCTCGTCGCCTCGTCCTGTGCCACCATCGTACCACCGGCCTCCCGGACGGCCTCGCCGCCGCGCAGCCCGTCATGTCCCATGCCGGTCAGGATGACGGTAAGCAGGCGGCGGCCATAGGCTTGCGCCAGGCTGCGCAGCATCGGGTCGACCGAAGGTCGGCAGAAATTCTCGGCCGGCGCCTTGCTCAGCTTGATGATCTTGTCGCCGCCCGCCGTCGCCTCGATCAGCATATGGAAATCGCCGGGCGCGATATAGACGCGGTTGGCACGCACGATTTCGCCGTCGATGCCTTCCGCCGCCACCCATCCGGTCGAGCGCGAGATATGCTCGGCAAGAATCATCGTGAAGGTCGCGGGCATGTGCTGGGTGATGAAGATCGGCCGGTTGACCGCGCCGCGGATATCGCCGAGAAGCTGGAAGAGTGCCTGCGGCCCGCCCGTCGATGAGCCGATCGCCAGCACGTCGAACGGCTCGGTCGACGCCGCCCGCAGCGCGATCGGCTGCGGCCCTCCCGGGTGCCGCAGCGGGCTCCGCGCCGCCGCTCCCGGACGCGCCGCAGCCGTCGTCGGCTGGGCGATTCCGGCCGCCTTGCGCTTGGCTTCGCCGAGCGCTTTGACCTTCTCGACCAGTTCGTGCTTGAAGGCGTCCGCCGTGGTCAGGGCGGTGGCGCCGGGCTTGGTGATATAATCGGCCGCGCCGGCGGTCAGCGCCTGCAGGCTGATATCGGCATTCCGCCGGGTCAAGGTCGAGGCCATGACTACCTTGAGTCCCGGGCGCGCCGCGATGAGCAGCGGCAGCGCGGTAAGCCCATCCATGACCGGCATCTCGATATCGAGAACCACGACTTCGACGTCGTAGCGCGTCAGCGCGTTGAGCGCCATGCGACCGTCGCCGACCGAGGCGACGACCGCCACCTTGGGATCGCTTTCGAGCGAGCGGATCAGCAACCCGCGAATGACGGCGCTGTCATCAACCACCATGATGCGATAGGGCGCACCCGATGAGCTTGCAGATGGCAGCGCCCCGGGAAGTACCGAGGCCGGGTTAATCACAGCAACCCCACCTGTTGGAACTTCGCCTGAATGATATCAGTGTCGAACGGCTTCATGATGTATTCGTTCGCCCCGGCGCCGACCGCTTCCTGGATATGCGTGAGATCGTTCTCGGTCGTGCAGAAGACGACGACGGGAGCCGTGCCGCCGCTCATCTGCCGCAAGGCGCGCAGGAATTCAATTCCATTCATCACCGGCATGTTCCAATCGAGCAGAATGGCATCCGGCATCTGGCGCAGGCAGGCCGCCATCGCGAGCTGACCGTCGGCCGCCTCCTCGATGGCGAATTCGAGCTCCTCGAGGATTCGCCGGGCGACCTTCCGCACGACGCGCGAATCATCAACGATGAGGCAGGACTTCATGACCTCACTCTCGACTAAGTCAAGTGACAGAGCACGGTGGCTCAGGCGGCTTCGGAACGGGACGAGATGTCGAGCAGCCTTGTGACGTCGAGCACCACCAGGAGCGAGCTGTCGAGCCGATAGATGCCGGCGGAGACTTCACGCCAGCGGGCATCGAGGGTCGCCGGATTGCGCTCGAAATTCGCCGCTTCGAGGTTGAGGACCTCGCCGACCGAATCGACCATCAGGCTGTAGAGCTCGCCACCGTGATCGACGACCACGCTCATGCGCGGCTTGCCGGCAATCTCCTCCTCCGAGCGCTCGCCCAGGCCGAGCCGGGTGCGGATGTCGATCGCCGTGACGATGCGGCCCCGCAGGTTGAGCGAGCCGGCAACCTCGGCCGGCGCCAGCGGCACGCGGGTGATCCGCTGTGACGCCAGGACGTCGCGCACCTCGAGCACCGGAATGCCGAAGAGCTGGCCACCGATCACCACGGAGACGAAATCACCGGCCTCGGGACCCCCGACCGACTTGCCGCGGCGCGATTCGCGGATGGCGTTATCGAGGTTCATGCGGCACCTCTATGCAGGCTGAGCGTCTCGGAAAGGGTGGTGAGCAGCGCATCACGGTCGAACTTGGCGACATAGTCGCTGAAGCCGACCTTGCGGCCGCGGTCGAGATCCTTCGCCGATGCGTGCGACGAGAGGGCGACGAGCGGCGTGTTCTGCCAACGGGCAGAGCTGCGCACCGCTTCGGCGAACTGGAAGCCGTTCATCCCCGGCATCTCGATATCGCTGACGATGACGTCGAAATCCTCGCCCGCCTCGCAGAGACCGAGGGCACGATCCGCCGACTCGACGGTGGTGACCTGGTAGCCGGCGACCGAGAGGAGCGGCGTCAGCAGATTGCGGAAGAACGGCGAATCGTCGACGATCAGAATGCGCTTGGCATTCTCCTCGGCATCGAGCTCGCCATGCGTGCCGAACCAGTTGTCGAAGGCGAGGGTGAGGAAGTATCCGGCATCGATGACGTCGGTCGCCTTGCCGGCGATGACGGCGCTGCCGATATAACCTTGCCGCTCGGTCGCCAGCTCGACGCTGAGCTCCTCCTCGACGATGTCGAGAATCTCGTCGACGACGAGGCCCATCGTATGCTCGCGGTCGGCGAAAACGAGGACGGGCTGCCGTCCCGCCTTGCCGATGACGTAGCTGGGAGCGATCGTCACCAGCGGCATCAGCTTGCCGCGATACTGCACGACCGGCTTTTCGTTCGAGAACTCGACGCGTTCGAGCTCGATCTCCTCGAGCCGGGCGATGAGCGCGAGCGGGACCGCCTTCGGCCATTCGCTGCCGGCACGGAACAACAGGAGGCTGGTGCGCTCGCTGCTGCTTCTGGCACGTGCCACCGCCTGCTCGCGGATGCCGCTCTCCTCGACGGTGATGTCGCCGCTTGCCGCCGCGATGCCGTTGGGGTCGAGAATCATGATGACGCTGCCGTCGCCGAGGATGGTGTTGCCCGAGAACATCGCGATGTCGCGCAGGATCGGGGCGACCGGCTTGACGACGATTTCCTCGGTGTCGAAGACGCGGTCGACGATGATGCCGAAGCTGTAGGTGCCGACCTGGGCGACGACGATGAAGGTCTCGCCGCTTTCCTTGCGCGGCGTGCCCAGCTTTAGCAGCCCCTGCAGCGAGACGAGGGGCAGCAGGCGGTTGCGCAGGCGCAGCACCGGCGTGTTGTTGACCCGCTCGATGCGGTTCTCCGAGTTCGCCGCGGCGCGCACCAGCTCGACAACGCTGATCTGCGGGATGGCGAATTTCTCGCCGGCGCATTCGACGATGAGCGCCGAGACGATGGCGAGGGTGAGCGGAATCTTGATGATGAAGGACGAGCCCTTGCCTTCCTGGCTCTTCAGCTCGATGGTGCCGCCGATCTTCTCGATATTGGTGCGCACGACGTCCATGCCGACGCCGCGGCCGGAAACGCTCGTCACCTGGCATGCCGTCGAGAACCCGGCCTTGAAGATGAATTGCTGGATCTGCTGGTCGGTCATGCCGGCAAGCTCGGCGTCGCTCGCCAGACCGCTCGCCACCGCCTTCTTCTTGATCTTGTCCAGCGCCAGGCCGCGCCCGTCATCGCTGATCTCGAGGACGATATGACCGCCCTGATGATAGGCATTGAGGGTGATCGTGCCGTGCTCGGGCTTGCCGTTGCGCAGGCGATCGGCCGGCGCCTCGATTCCGTGATCGGCGGAGTTGCGCACCATGTGGGTGAGCGGATCCTTGATCATCTCGAGGACCTGACGGTCAAGCTCGGTCTCGGCGCCGAGCATGCGCAGCTCGACCTTCTTGTTGAGCTCGATGGAGAGGTCGCGGACGATGCGCGGGAGCTTGGCCCAGGCATTGCCGATCGGCTGCATGCGCGTCTTCATGACGCCTTCCTGCAGCTCGGTCGTGACGTGCGAGAGATGCTGCAGCGGGGTCGTGAATTCGCTGTCCTTCTGGCTGCGCAGAATCTGCATCAGCTGGTTGCGGGTGAGCACGAGCTCGCTCACCATCGTCATCAAATTCTCGAGGAGATCGACGTTGACGCGGATGCTCTGCCCGGCCACCGCGGATTCCTTGCCCGCCTCGACCTGGCGGGTGGCCGCGCCGAGAACCTCGGCGGGCGTCTCGACGACGGCATCGTCGGTCGCTTCGCGAGCGCTGACCGGCTCGGGTGCACTGACTTCGACCGCTGCCGGGGCTGGAACCGGGGCCGCAGCTGCAACGGGCTCCGGCTTCGCGACCGGCGAGGGCGCCGGCGCGACCGGACGGGCGGCCGGAGCCGCCTGCGGTGCCACCGCGACGCTCTGGCCGCTGGCCAGCAGGTTGAGCCGCGCGATCAGATCGGAATCATCGCCCTCGGGCTCGCTCTCCTTGGCCTCGAGCTCGCCCATGATCATCTTGATGCAATCGAGCGATTCGAGAATGAGGCTGACCGCCGTCGGCGACACCGTCAATTCGCCGTCACGGACCTTGCCGAGGACGTTCTCGGCGGCATGCGCCACCGATTCGAGGCGCGGCAAGCCGAGAAAGCCACAGGTCCCCTTGATCGTGTGGACGAGCCGAAAGATGTTGCCAAGCAGCTCCGGATCGTTCGGGTTCTGCTCGAGCTTCACAAGCTCGACGTCGAGCACCGAAATGCTCTCGTTGGCTTCGGTCAAAAATTCACTGAGGAGATCATCCATGGCCATTCCCGGGCAAAGCTCAGTCGCTTGGTGTCGTCGGATAAGAACCGCCGGCCGATCGGAACAACTTGCGGGAAATGGATTAAGAAGCAGTTACGGCGCGGGCGAATTAGCCAGGCGATATGTGCGCCGGCCTTAAGCCATGGAAAATCTAGGGTATCGCAGCGACGATGAGCCGTCCTGGACCGGCTTCCGTGAGGGTGACCGTGAGGCCGAGCGCCTGCCCCAGCGAGGCCGTGAAATAACCATGAATGGTGCGCGAGGTGAGATCGGCGAGGTCCGTCGTCCGCGCGAGCGCGGCGCGCAGCTCGTCCGTCACGTTGATCGAGTCGCCGGCGCAGACGATCTCCAGGCGGCCGGTCGGCGGCGGGCCGGCCGAGACGGTGATCGTGCCGCCGCGCGGCAGCGTCTCGGCGCCCAGCACGATCATATTGCAGGCGAGCTTCTGCCATTCGCTGGGCAGCGTCATCGCCTCGGCTAGCCAGGCGCAGCTCAGCTTGCCGCCGTCGAAAAGACCGCCGACGAGCTCGCGCGGATCCGGGCCTGCGGCCTCCCCGGTCGCCGAGGAGCCATAGGCGAAGCGGTAGAATTGCAGGCGTTGCCCGGCCTTCTTAGAGCTCTGGCCGATCAGCGCCGTCGCATCGCGGACAAATTCGGGATCGTCCTCGCCGAGGAGCTCGACGCCGTTGGCGATGGCACCGATCGGGCTGATCAGCTCGTGGCAGAGCCGCGCGGCGAGCAATTCCAGAACCCTCAGATCGACTAACCTGCTCATCGCCCCGCTGCCTTGCTCGCGCTTCTCGCAGCGCGCCCGATGATCTATCGTCCGCTATCTATAGTCTGCCGCAACGGGGCCCACAATCGATGCGTGACCAGCATTCCGGCTGCGATCGAGCATTAGGCTAGGCGATGGCCAGTCGCCTCGTTCCAGGGCTGCGCGTGCGGCATCCGGGCGAGCCGGGCTGGGGCATCGGCCAGGTGCAATCGGTGATCGGCGATCGCATCACCGTCAATTTCGAGCATGCCGGCAAACGCCTGATCAACGGCGCCGTCATCCATCTCGAAGCGGTCGAGGCCGATTCGCACGACAAGGGATAGAGGCGACCAAGACGACACCGACCGCACCGCTCCGCGTCCCCGTCGCGCCGCGCGACCGCTGGCTGGCGGCCGCCTCGTCAGCCGGCGCTGTCGTTATCGGGTAAGTTATTGAAATAACATCGATATTCACCGTTGCCCGCGGCCATCGCCGGATCGACAATGCGCGGGCGTCGACGGTCCCCGGCGACCCTGCTAGATTGCCGGCGCCTCGACCGCTTCGATTCCGCAGGATCGCAACGACATGGCGGTGAAGACAACGAGCAGCCCGCGCGACCTTCGCCTCGACTTCTTTCGCGGGCTTGCCCTCTTCTTCATCTTCATCGATCACATTCCGGAAAATTCCCTGAGCTATTTCACCCTGCCGTCGATCGGCTTCAGCGACGCCGCGGAGGTTTTCATCTTCATCTCCGGCTACACCGCCGCGATGGTCTATGGCACCAGCATGCAGCGCAGCGGAGTCGTCTTCGCGGGTGCACAAATCTATCGCCGCGTCTGGCAGCTTTACGTCGCGCATATCTTTCTGTTTATGATCTTCACGGCTGAGGTTTCCTACACCGTCTTGACCTTCAATAACCCCATGTATAACGATGAATTGCGCGTGGGGGACTTCTTGGCCGAACCGCATATTGCCATCATCAAGGCGTTGCTGCTCCAGTTTCAGCCGACCTTTCTCGACATTCTGCCGGTCTATATCGTTCTGCTGGCCTGCTTTCCGCTTGTTCTCTGGCTGCTGCGCCTGCACCTCGCCGCCGCCCTGTTGCCGGCGCTGGCGCTCTACGCCGCCACCCAGAGTCTCGGCCTCGCCTTTCACGGCTATCCAGCGGACCAGGTGTGGTTCTTCAATCCGCTCGCCTGGCAGCTTCTCTTCGTCGTCGGCGCGGCCTGCGGCTATACCGGCATCACCGGGCGGCCACTCACGGCGTTCCGGAAATGGTTGCTCGGACCGGCCGTCGTCTTCGTGATCGCCTCGGCCGTCATCAAGCTGAGCTGGACGATACACGGCGTCTACGACCCCTTCCCCACGCTGCTGTTGAAGCCGTTATGGCCGATCAACAAGACGAATCTCGTGCCGATTCGCCTCGTTCACTTCCTCGCCGTCAGCATCGTCGTCGTTCATCTCGTCTCCACCGACAGCCGCTTCCTGCGTTGGCGGAGTGCCCGGCCGATCATCATCTGCGGCCAGCAGTCGCTACCGATCTTCTGCCTCGGCATCCTGCTCTCCGTGCTCGGCCATTTCGTTCTCACCGAATGGTCCGGCCGGCTGCCCATGCAGATCGCGGTGAATTTCGTCGGCTTCGCCCTGATGATCGGCATGGCGGCGCTCGTCACCTGGTTTCGCGCGACGGAACGCGGCCAGGCGGGGGCGGTCCGGTCGCCGGCACCGCCGGTGCGCTCGCTGGGATCGAGCTAGCGCGATGCGCCGCCCCCTCACCGGTCCTGTCCTACTTATCCTGGCGACGCTGCTCGCGCCGCCGCCCACCGGCGCGCAGGAGCAGGAGAAAGATTGCACGGCGCCGGCCGAGCTCATCCAGGACGATCCCAAGCTGCCGCTTCTCGCCGCCCGCATCCAGCAGCATAAGCCGGTGAAGATCGTCGCCATCGGCGGCTCGTCGACGGCCGGCGCCGCCGCCCAGTCGCCGCTTCAATCCTTCCCCGAGCGGCTCGAGGAGGTGCTGAGGGAGCGTTACCCCGATGTCGAGATCACCGTCGTCAACAAGGGCGTGCCGCGACAGACCGCGCAGGAGATGGTCGATCGCTTCGCCAAGGACGTCATCGCCGAGGATCCTGTCTTGGCGATCTGGGAAACCGGAACGACCGACGCCGTGCGCGGCGTCGATGTCGATGCCTTTACCGCGACGCTCGAGGCCGGAATCGCGGCGCTGCGCGCGCACGACATCGAAGTCATGCTCGTCGACATGCAGTACTCGCACCGCACCGCCTCGATCATCGGCTTCGAGCGCTACCTGGCGACCATGCATCGCATCGCCGATGTCGAGGAGGTCTATCTCTTCAAGCGCTTCGACATCATGAAGTTCTGGAGCGATAACGGAATCTTCAATTTCGAGGATGTGCAAAAGGGCGACCGGGCACGCCTCGCCGCCGAGGTCTATGACTGCCTGGCACACCGGATCGCTGACGCCATCGACTACGCCGCGCAGTGAGGGGGAGTTTCAATGGAGAGACGGAACGGCGGCTTCCGCCGAGCGGCGCTTGCCTTGCTCGCGGCGCTGCTCCTCGCCGGCCCCGCCAGCGCGACGCCTGACGACAAGAGCTGCGCCGCGCCGCACGAGCTGGAGCGGCTGCGGACCGGATTGGCGCGCACGGCGACACGCCTCGCGCGCCATGAGAACCTGACCGTCGTGACGATCGGATCGTCCTCCACGGTCGGCTATGGAGCAAGCTCCCCCGATCTCAGCTACCCCAGCCAATTCGCCGCCGAGCTGCAGCGCCGGATGCCGGACCAGCCGGTCGAGGTCCGGAACGAGGGAGTCAACGGCGAGACTTCGATCGACATGGTCGCCCGTTTCGAGCGCGACGTGATCGCTGCGGCGCCCGACCTCGTGATCTGGCAGGTCGGCACCAATGCCGTGCTGCGCGATTTCGACATCGCGCGGTATCGTCAGGTCGTGCGCACTGGCATCGTGCGGTTGAAGGACGCCGGCTTCGACGTCATCCTCATGGACATGCAGTTCGCCCCCAAGGTTCTTGCCCATCCGCTTTATCGCGACATGGAGCACAGCCTTGCCGCGCTGGCGAAGGAGCAAGGGATTCCTGTCTTCCGGCGCTTCGCGCTGATGCAGTATTGGGTGGAATCCGGCCAGCTCGATTTTATCACCATGCTGTCGCCGGACGGGCTGCACATGAACGATCTGAGCTATGGCTGCATCGGCCGCGCCCTCGCCGAGGCCGTCATCGAGCGCGCTGCGTCGCCGATCGTCACCTCGCGTCGCTGAGCCGCGTGCTCTACCGGCTCCTTGGCTCGTAGCGCGATTAGAAGATTTTTCGCCCAGGGCGAGATCATGCAGTTGCGGCGAAGCAATCGCGGGCAAGCTTGCCGAAGGCAGCGGTCGCGCTGTCGCGGTGCCGAAGGGATTTTGCCATGCGCGATCACCGCTCGTAACAACGGCAAGCGCACAAAGGCGTCGCCCGGACCGCATGTCGTTCGGCGGGCCGGGCTCTGCCGGCCCGCCGCAGCGTCCTTAAGACTTCTTGTTGCAGTTCTCGGCGTTGACGCTGATACCGTCGAAGCTGCCCGCTTTGTTGGGATATTCCCACCACACCGGCGAGCCGCCTTGGCTGCACTCGAGAAACCCGACGAACCGGCCGCTACAGCCGCTCAGCATGAGCACCAGCAGCGCCGCCGAGCAGAGTTTATATGCCATTTTTTCTCCCATCGTTGTCCATCAACTGTAGATTGATCTTAACCATCGCCCCTGAGCCAAACCAGACGAAACTTGGTTTCGCGGCGTCGCGTGGCTTTCCTGAACGGGTCGTGGCTTTTGGGATGCCTGGTCCTTTCGCTGAAATACGGACGTGACTGGAGCGATGTTCGGAAAGAGCACGAACCCGCAAGACTACCAGAAGGTTGCGCGTCCAATCGCCGCGATGGCGAAGGATTTCGTCGCTGGATTCCATGTCGCCCGCCATCATCACGAGCGCGCGCAGCTCGTCTTCGCCACCAGCGGAGTCATGCAAGTGACCGTCGCTGGTGGCATCTGGGTCGTGCCGCCGCGTAGCGGCTTGTGGATCCCGAGCGCCATCGACCATGAAATCCGCTGCGCCAGCGCGGTGGCCATGCGCACCCTCTATATCCGCCCCGATGCGGCCACTGGGCTGCCCCGCTCGGTCTGCGTCCTCGCAATCCAGCCGTTGCTGCGCGAGCTCATCCTCGAAGCCGTCAAGCTTCCCCTCGACTATGGCGAAAGCGAGCGAGACGGCCGCATCATGACGCTCATCCTCGACGAGCTGCGCGCCTTGCCGATCCTGCCGCTCCACCTGCCGATGCCGCGCGACAAGCGCCTCGCCCGGATCTGCTTGGCGATCATGCGCGCGCCGGCGCTTCGCCGGCCTCTCCCGGAATGGGGCAACGAGGTCGGCGCCAGCAGCCGGACCCTCGCCCGACTCTTCCTGCGCGAGACCGGCATGAGCTTCGGCGCCTGGTGCCGCCAGGCGCGGCTGCTCGACGCCGTCGCCCGTCTGGCACAAGGGCAGAAGGTGACGAGCGTCGCGCTCGATCTCGGCTATGACAGTCCGAGTGCCTTCACCAGCATGTTTCGCCGCCACCTCGCGACGACGCCGAGCCGCTATTTCCGCGATGACGGGGACGGCGACTGGCCGCCGCAGCGCGCCTGACCGCAAAGCCCGCAGGCTGCCATCCCGGCTGCGGAGTGCTACACTCCGCGGCAAGTGGGCAGTCGGGGATCACAAGAATGCAAGCATCGGCGCGAAGCAACGACCCGTCGCGGCACATAGCACGCCCGCAACCTTTGCCGCAGATCGCGGTGCTCATCCCCTGCTACAACGAAGAGGCAACCGTCGGGCAGGTCATCGCGGCGTTTCGTGCCGCGCTGCGGAACGCGGCGATCTATGTCTATGACAACAACTCGTCCGACCGCACTGCGGAGATCGCCGGCGCCGCCGGCGCGATCGTGCGGCGCGAGCGGCTGCAGGGCAAAGGCAACGTCGTCAGGCGGATGTTCGGCGACATCGACGCCGACGTCTTCGTCCTCGTCGACGGCGATGCAACCTACGATGCCGGTGCCGCGCCCGCCATGGTCGAGCTGCTGCTCGCCAACCATCTCGATCTCGTCAACGCCTGTCGCACCACGGCGATCAAGCGCGCCTACCGATCGGGACACCGGTTTGGCAATGCGCTGCTGACCTGGCTCGTCAGCGCCATCTTCGGTCACGGGCTCACAGACATGCTGTCGGGCTACAAGGTGTTCTCGCGCCGCTTCGTGAAATCGATACCGCTGCTGAGCTCGGGCTTCGAGATCGAAACCGAGCTGGCCGTGCACGCGCTCGCCCTGCGCATGCCGATCGCCGAGTTGCAGACCGCCTATAAGGACCGGCCGGAAGGCTCCGACAGCAAGCTCAGTACCTATCGGGATGGACTCAGAATCCTGCGCACGATTTTCCTGCTGCTCAAGGAGGAGAGGCCGCTCTCCTTCTTCGGCTTCCTGTCGCTGGTCCTCGCCGCCGTCTCCCTGGCGCTGGCCGCCCCGGTGATCATCACCTTCACCGAGACGGGGCTGGTGCCACGCCTGCCGACGGCACTTCTGGCGACCGGAATCATGCTCCTCGCCTTCCTCAGCCTGTCCTGCGGGATGATTCTCGACACGGTGACCCGCGGGCGCAAGGAGATCAAACGCATCGCCTATCTCGCCGCGACGCCATTCGCCCGCTCGGACGCCGTACCCGATCCATCGCCGCGAGCCTAGGAACTGTCGCGTGGCGAGTGATGAGTCGACCGCCTATTCCGGGACGGAAAACCTGGAAGTCATGGCCGAGGCGGAGAACTACAATCGCTATCTGCTCTCGCTGATTACCGGGCAGCTGCGGCCGAATGATAGCGTGCTCGATTTCGGCGCCGGCGCCGGGACGTTTGCCGCTCGGCTCCATGATGCCGGCGTCCGGCTTGTCGCCGTCGAGCCCGATCCGGGGCTGAGTCGCCGGCTGGGCGAGCTCGGCGTTCCGACGCATCACTCGCTTGCGCAGATCGCCGAGGGCAGCATCGATCTCGTCTACACGTTCAACGTTCTCGAGCATATCCCCGACGATGACGCGGCGGTGCGGGAGATCGCCCGCGTCTTGACACCCGGTGGCCGTCTCGTCGCCTACGTGCCGGCCTTCGCGATTCTCTGGACCGCGATGGACGACCGGGTGGGGCATGTCCGCCGCTATCGCCGCGCCGGCCTGGTCGGCATTCTTCGCCCCGCCGGCTTCCGTGTCACCT